>NZ_JAOQKC010000059.1:0-840 GCF_025567165.1 Laedolimicola ammoniilytica | reverse complement strand
GCGGTTTCCTTTGCGCCCTGCTTGAAAAAGCCGGACACGACAAGAACAGAGTTCCCTATACGGATTTCCGTCACGCAATCGGCGGGTGCGGTGCTTTTCATGCTGTGTCTGATATGCTCTTTTTTATCGGTCATAGGCGAACTCCTTTCAATCGTTCATCAGTTGCTTTAAGCGGTTCAGCTTGTTTTGTGCGCTCTCCCTGCGGAAGTTCTCGCCGGAGAAGCAGACAGGGGCGCACATTTCAAGCAGTCGGTCATAAATCCGGGCGTGGGGCGTGTCCTGCGGGTTCTGCAACTCGGTAAGCGTGAGGTTGGTCGTGACGATCAGCGGCTTGCCGCTTCGGTATCGGCTGTCAATCACATTGTAGACCTGCTCTAAGCCATACTCTGTGCCACGCTCCATTCCAAAATCATCAAGGATAAGCAGCGGATAGCGGCAGAGGTTGGAAATATATTCGTTCTTGCCCTCAAAAGTGGCTGCAAGGTCATTAAGAATAAGGGCAAAGTTCGTCATGCGGACGGAGATTTCTTTCTCCATGAGGGCGTTTGCGATACATCCGGCAAGGTAGCTTTTGCCTGTGCCGACGCTGCCCCAAAGCAGATAGCCGATGTTCCCGGCTTTCATGTCCTCCCAATGTTCCACATAGAAATGGGCGGTTTTCATCTGCGGGTTTCTGCCGTTGTCATTGGCAAAAGTCCATTCCCGCATAGCCGGGTCGGTAAAGCCCCGGCGTTTCAGTTCTTCCACCTTGTCCCGGTGCTTTCGCTGCTGTTCGGCGGCTTCACGCTCCATGCGCTGCGCCCGCTGGCAGTCACATTCAGCCGGATGTCGGTCACGCCC
>NZ_JAOQKC010000058.1:0-1012 GCF_025567165.1 Laedolimicola ammoniilytica | reverse complement strand
AAATTGAGAAAACCCGTGAGAAGATTGCGGAATATCAGGAAAAGCTCAAGACCCTGGAAGCACAGAAAACGGAGGCAGAGAATCTGGAAATCGTTCAGATGGTTCGTGCGTTACGCATGACTCCAGCACAGCTGAACGCTATGCTTTCCGGTGGAATGAACCACGGCAGAGATACAGCACTGTCGGAATCAAATAATCAGGAGGTTACCGCTTATGAAGAATAAAAGAATTTGCAAAACACTTTCCGCCCTTTGCCTGACAATGGTTGTGGCATTTGGCTTTACGATCCCTGCTTTCGCACAGGGGTCAGAACAGGCTCCGGCGGCACCGGCAGAGGATTCTACCAATGACAGCAATGTGATTGTGGAAGAAACAGAACCGGCACCGGCACTTACACCGGAGGGGAATGCGGCATTGGTGGATGATTTTGGAGGCAATAAGCAGCTTATTACTGTTACGACCAAAGCTGGAAATTACTTTTACATCCTGATTGATAGGGCGAATGAGGACAAGGAGACTGCTGTTCACTTTCTGAATCAGGTGGACGATGCAGACCTTGCGGCGCTGATGGAAGATGGAAAACCCAAAGAGGAGATGCCTGCGGTATGCAGCTGTTCAACAAAATGTGAAGCAGGGGCAGTCAATACGGCCTGCCCGGTCTGCGCAACTGATAAGAGTAAATGTACGGGCAAAGCACCGGAACCTCCGGCAGAAACATCGGAGCCGGAAAAAGAGAAGCCTGCCGGATTGAACCCGGCTGCGCTGGTCCTTTTGCTGGCTCTGCTGGGAGGCGGTGGCGTATTTGCCTACTTGAAGCTCGTTAAGAACAAGCCTAAGACCAAGGGCAATGACAGTCTGGACGATTATGATTATGGAGAGGAAGATTCTGAGGAATGGGAAACCGAGGATGAGGAGTCGGACGAGCCGGACGCTGACGGGGGCAGCACAGAAGAAGATGATGAGGACAGTGTGAAATGACCCGTTTCACAGACAGTCCCTATGAACGCATGAT
>NZ_JAOQKC010000057.1:1033-1128 GCF_025567165.1 Laedolimicola ammoniilytica | reverse complement strand
TGAACCTTGCGGCATCGGAGGAGACCTTTGCTAACTCCATTTCCATCCCGCCCCAGAGGGACGCCTTTGACAGTATCCGCGAGGAATACACCACA
>NZ_JAOQKC010000057.1:0-678 GCF_025567165.1 Laedolimicola ammoniilytica | reverse complement strand
CACCGGAGCTGAATGACCGTCTGTTGGCTGATTTTCTGGATATGGAAAGTTCGCTCATTGTGAGTATGCACATTCAGTCGGTGGATCAGGTGAAAGCCATCAAAACGGTAAAGCGAAAGATTACCGACCTGGACCGCAGCAAGATCGAGGAACAGAAAAAAGCAGTCCGTGCCGGATACGACATGGACATCATTCCATCTGACCTTGCTACCTACGGCAGTGAAGCGAAAAAACTCTTGCAGGATTTGCAGAGCCGCAACGAGAGGATGTTCCTTTTGACCTTTCTGGTGCTGAACACAGCGGACAATCCCCGTCAGCTTAGCAACAACATCTTTCAGGGAGGCTCTATTGCCCAGAAGTATAACTGTCAGCTGACCAGGCTGGACTTCCAGCAGGAAGAAGGGCTGATGAGTTGTCTGCCTCTGGGTCTCAATCAGATCGAGATCCAGCGAGGACTGACCACCAGTTCCACAGCTATCTTTGTGCCCTTTACTACGCAGGAACTGTTCCAGAACGGGAAAGAAGCCCTGTACTACGGCATCAATGCTCTGTCCAACAACCTCATCATGGTGGACAGAAAGCTGCTGAAAAACCCTAACGGCCTGATTCTGGGTACGCCGGGTTCCGGTAAGTCCTTCAGCGCAAAACGAGAAATTGCCAACTGCTTTTTGCTTACCA
>NZ_JAOQKC010000056.1:0-1208 GCF_025567165.1 Laedolimicola ammoniilytica | reverse complement strand
TCATATCTTCAAAAGCTGGTTTCATAGACTTTCTCCCTCCTTGTAGCTGTAATCGGGTATGCCCCTTTTCGGGGCAGCTTTAGCGGTATCGTCAGCCACCCATCTGCGGATAGTGGCTGCATGGTTCTTGTATTTCCTCCCAGTGGAAGCGATATAGCCGGATAGCCGGTCAATGTAATACTCCCACTTGTCGGGCAGTTCTGCTTGCAGTTCGGAAAGCTCCGTATCTGTCAAAATCACATTTTTGTATCTGCCGTAAGCAGCGGGAGCGGCTCGTCCTGGTTCTGACTCTCTCTCTTTTTCTATCTCTATATCTATCTCTTTCTTTATCTCTATCTCTGGTGGACAAATGTCCGCTTTTGCTTCGGACACTTGTCCACTAAGCCGTTTTTGCTCTGAAATCTTCATTCTTGCCCTGCGCTTGCGCTCCCCCTCGGTAGAGGACTGACCGATGAAAAGCTCGATATTGCTCATATACAAAGCCCCGTTGTCCAGCGGTTCGACAAGCCCCAGCTTCATAAAGATTTGCAAAGCCCGTTCAACTGTGCCGACCTGCTGGCGGGTAATGGTGGCTATCATTTGGGCGGTGTAGGGGATATTCTCGTCAAGCTGCAAAGTGCCGCCGTATTTCAGCGATTTTAAGTACAGCTTCAAGAGGATATTGGAATACAGCATACCGTCCTGCATACTTTCCAGCAGCACGATAGCGTCATCGTCAAAATAGCTTTCTTTCAGTTTGAGGTAATAATATTTGCGGTTATCTGACATAATCTTGGTTCTCCTTATCTGCGGGGCGGGCTTTCCATCTCTTTGAGTAATACCGGGGGCAGAGTACCACGATAGCCCTAAAACTCTGCTTGCAGTCATGGGTACAGCCCCGGCAAAGGGCATTGAAAGTAATGCGGTTTCGCTCATTGAGGAAGAACGCCCATTCCAGCCGCCGCTTCTTGCTCATTCTCGGCATGAAAAAACGCTCCTTTCTTCGGTTTGGTCGGGTATGAGGGGACAGGGGCAAAATCTGTATGTTCCCGGTGTCATTTTCGGGAAAAATCTGCCCTGTAAGCCCCGTTTGCAAGGGTGGGTGTGTTGCGGGTAGGGTAAGCTATACCCCCAGCCTTTTGTATGGTTTCGGTATCATTTCGGGTCGGTTTTTAACGCTCCTGTTCGTGCTTTTTCTGACGGCTCGGTGTGCCGTGTAGTATCTGCTC
>NZ_JAOQKC010000055.1:0-1308 GCF_025567165.1 Laedolimicola ammoniilytica | reverse complement strand
TGCTCTTGGCGTTGGCGGTTGCCATCATTTCCGACATTTCGATAATCCAGTGACCTTGCAGCTTGCGGTACACATTGTCATCGTCCAGCTTCCGCAAATCATCGGAGAACCACTCGTCCCGGACTGCCAGCAGACGGAAGAAGGTGGACTTGCCAGCCCCCTGACCGCCGACCAGACAGAGCATGATTTCAAACTTGCACCCCGGCTGAAAGGCTCGTGAGATTGCACCCAGCAGGAACAGCTTCAACGCTTCATAGGTGTAATCGTCTGCGTCAGCCCCCAGAAAGTGCCGCAGACAGAAACGGATTCGTTCTGTCCCGTCCCACACAAGGGCACTTAGGTAGTCCCGGATGGGATGGTACTTGTTTTCATTCGCCACAATCCCGATGGCGTTATCAATCTTTTTCTCATTGGTAAGCCCGTAGGTTTCTTCCAGATAGAGAAGCAGATACTTCATGTCCGTATCGTTCAGGGCGGTGCTTTCTCTGTGGAAGCCGATGGGCTTTATGATGTCCTTTCGGTCAGTTAGGATGTTGTATGCGATAGCCCCGGAAAGCAGAGGGTCACGCTGGAATACGGTCAGGCAGTTCCGTATGCTCTGACGGACACCGCCTTTCTCGGTAGTTTCCAGCCCCGCCTTGATTTCCTCAATGCTCTGGGGCGGCTGCATGGCGTTCATGGTGTTTTTTAGTTCTTGCTGCGTCTGCGGCTGCAAGCTCTGCCATTCGCTGTTCAAGCTGTATCACATCCTTTCCGTAGTCCGTAATCAAAGCCGCTTTTTCCTCTGTTTCCCCGAACAGAAGCACATCCAGCAGATATTCCACTTGGGCTTGCTTCTGTAAGGCTTCCACAAACCGGGGATGAAAGGCTTCCTCCGGGGAGTGCGGGGCATATTCCGTTCTCCATGCCCGAAGCAGGTGGAGATAATCGGCAAGGATACGGAAGCAGCGGTTCTTTGCTTCCTGAAACTGTTCCTCCGGGGATTTCTGCCGGGGCTTGGGCTTTTTTGCCTTTCCCGGCGGTTTCCAGTCCTCATAGGAAAGCCCAAAGTCATTTGCCAGTTGTACGGCGGCTTCTTTCTTTGCCAGCCCATACAGGGCGGCGGCAAAATCAATCACATCCCCATCCGCACCGCAGCCGAAGCAGTGGTAACGCCGATCCAGCTTCATGCTTGGGGTTTTATCATTATGGAACGGGCAGCAAGCCATCCCGTTCCGACCTACATGGATTCCATAATGCTCCGCAGCCTGTCTTGTTGTGACGGACTGCTTCACAGCTTCAAATACATTCAAATCTATCCCTCCTTGA
>NZ_JAOQKC010000054.1:0-1637 GCF_025567165.1 Laedolimicola ammoniilytica | reverse complement strand
GCAGGAAAAAGCAAGAAAAAGAAACCCCCACCCCTCAAGAATGAGGGGCAGGGGAGTTGAATAGGCGAAGCCTATTTTTTATCCCAAAAATCAAAAAAGGAGGTCAATCACAATGACAAAACCGAAAACCCTCGATCAGCTTCGAGCCGAAAAGGAACGAGCTGAGACGCAGCTTGCACAGGAGAAGCACAAGCTGGAGCGTCTGGAGAACAGAAAGAAGTATCTGGAGAAAGGCGAACGCACCAAGCGCACCCACCGCCTTTGCAATCTGGGCGGCACGATTGAGAGCCTTGCCCCGGAGGTCAAAGATCTCACACGCACCGAAATGACAGAGCTGATGGAACACATCTTTTCTCTGTCCGAAGTCCAGCGAGCCGTCCGGCACATGGCGATTACTCACACCAACCAAGCGAACAGAGAAAAGGAGCTGAAAGCCGATGGCACTATTTCATCTGAGCGTCACGCAGACTAAGCGAAGCGCAGGACAGTCCGCTATTGCTTCTGCCGCCTACCGTGCCGGGGAGCGATTGTATAGCGAGTATTACGGCGAATACAGCGACTACACCCGCAAGGGCGGCGTGATCTGCTCTGACATTCTCCTGCCGTCCCATGCACCGCCCGAATACGCAGACCGCCAGACCCTATGGAACGCCGTGGAAAAAGCCGAGCGTGGAAAGAACGCCCAGCTTGCATACAGCTTTGACATTGCCTTGCAGAATGAATTTTCCCTTGAGGAAAACATCGCTCTTGCAAGGCAATTTTTATTGGAGAACTTTGTGAGCCGGGGCATGGTGGTTGACCTCGCCGTACACCAGCCAGACCGGGAGGACGGCGGCATACCCAATCCACATTTTCATGTGCTTTGCCCTATCCGCCCCATCGAGCAGAACGGCAAATGGGGGCTAAAGCAACGCCGGGTGTATGAGCTGGACGAGGACGGCAACCGTATCCGGGACCAGAACGGCGAGTTTGTTTTCAACGCCGTTCCCACTACCGACTGGGGCAGTCCCGAAACGCTGGAACATTGGCGGCAGACATGGGCGGAACTATGCAACGCCAAGTTTGCGGAGAAAGGGCTTGATGTTCGTATCGACCACCGAAGCTATGAGCGTCAGGGCGTGGAGCTTCTTCCCACCGTCCATGAGGGCGCAACCGTCCGGGCAATGGAGAAGAAAGGCATACGCACCGAGAAAGGCGAGTTCAACCGCTGGATCAGAGCAACCAATGCCGTTATCCGGGACATCAAGAAGAAAATCGCTCTCCTGTTTGATTGGATTGCCGAAGCAAAAGCGGAGCTTGCCAAGCCGCAGGCACCCAACCTTGTTTCTCTGCTGAACGCCTACTACACCCAGCGCAAAGCCGGGGCTTATTCCCAGAAAGGCAAAATCAGCAACCTAAAGGAGATGAACGAGACTTTCAATTATCTCCGGGCAAACGGCATTTACAACCTTGAAGATTTGGAAAGCCGTGTCAATGAACACAGCTCCACCACAGAGAGCTTGAAGAAAACGCTGGACGGGCAGACCGCACGAATGAAAGAAATCAAGCAGCTCTATGACAGCTCCGCTGCTTTCCAAAACTTGAAGCCTGTCTATGACGGCTTGCAGAAAATCAAGTTTGAGAAGCCCAGAGCCAAG
>NZ_JAOQKC010000053.1:0-1640 GCF_025567165.1 Laedolimicola ammoniilytica | reverse complement strand
AAGGAGCTGTGGATTATTAAAAAGAGAGAATGCCGGAATGAGTAGCGAGAGGAAGGTGAGAATCCTTCCGGCCGAATATCTAAGGTTTCCAGGGTAAAGCTGATCTGCCCTGGGTAAGTCGGGACCTAAGGCGAGGTCGAAAGACGTAGTCGATGGACAACAGGTTGAGATTCCTGTACTGCTCTGTAACAGAACTGTGGGGACACGTGTGGAGAGTGTGAGCCGGAAATGGAAAGTCCGGTGCAAGCGAGGTAGGAGATAAGTTGGCAAATCCGCTTATCAATCCGAAGACGTGACGCGTACCGAAATCAAGTAGGGAAGCACATGAGCCATGCGTCGAGAAAAGCCGCTATTGTTTGCAGAGTACCCGTACCGTAAACCGACACAGGTGGATGAGGAGAGAATCCTAAGGCCGACGGAAGAAGCATTGTTAAGGAACTCGGCAAAATGACCCCGTAACTTCGGGAGAAGGGGTGCCTGCGAGAGCAGGCCGCAGAGAATAGGCTCAAGCAACTGTTTAGCAAAAACACAGGTCTATGCGAAACCGAAAGGTGAGGTATATGGGCTGACGCCTGCCCGGTGCTGGAAGGTTAAGGGGAGATGTTAGCGCAAGCGAAGCATTGAACTTAAGCCCCAGTAAACGGCGGCCGTAACTATAACGGTCCTAAGGTAGCGAAATTCCTTGTCGGGTAAGTTCCGACCCGCACGAAAGGCGTAATGATTTGAGCACTGTCTCGACAATGCATCCGGTGAAATTGAAGTACCAGTGAAGATGCTGGTTACCCGCGCCAGGACGGAAAGACCCCATGGAGCTTTACTCCAGCTTGGTACTGGGATTCGGTATTGCATGTACAGGATAGGTGGGAGGCTGAGAAATGGTGACGCCAGTTGCCATGGAGCCAATGTTGGGATACCACCCTTGCAGTATTGGGTTTCTAACTAGTCACCGTGACCCGGTGATAGGACAATGCCAGGCGGGGAGTTTGACTGGGGCGGTCGCCTCCGAAAGGGTATCGGAGGCGCTCAAAGGTTCCCTCAGAATGGTTGGAAACCATTCGAAGAGTGCAAAGGCAGAAGGGAGCTTGACTGTGACACCGACGGGTGGAGCAGGTACGAAAGTAGGACTTAGTGATCCGGTGGTATTAAGTGGGAATGCCATCGCTCAACGGATAAAAGCTACCCTGGGGATAACAGGCTTATCACTCCCAAGAGTTCACATCGACGGAGTGGTTTGGCACCTCGATGTCGGCTCATCGCATCCTGGGGCTGTAGTAGGTCCCAAGGGTTGGGCTGTTCGCCCATTAAAGCGGTACGCGAGCTGGGTTCAGAACGTCGTGAGACAGTTCGGTCCCTATCCGGCGTGGGCGTAGGATATTTGAGAGGAGCTGTCCTTAGTACGAGAGGACCGGGATGGACTGACCTCTGGTGTATCGGTTGAGCCGCCAGGCTCATGGCCGAGTAGCCAAGTCGGGACGGGATAAACGCTGAAGGCATCTAAGCGTGAAGCCCCCCTCAAGATGAGATATCCCATTCGAAAGAAGTAAGACCCCTTGAAGACGACAAGGTAGATAGGGCAGAGGTGGAAGTGTGGTAACACATGGAGCTGACTGTTACTAATAGGTCGAGGGCTTGACCAAGAG
>NZ_JAOQKC010000052.1:0-2402 GCF_025567165.1 Laedolimicola ammoniilytica | reverse complement strand
ATAGGGGGATAGTCTACCCTATCGCTGATACTTCGGGAGATTTTAAGCGGCTCTATGGCTGTAATTTTGCCGAAAATCGCCCCGAGACCATACACTAAAACGGGAGGAAACACAATATGCCGAGAATGAGCAAAAAGAGGAAGCATGAGCTTTCCTTTTACCTCAATGACCGGGGGCGTGTCACTTACAACGAATTATGCCGGAAATGCCAGCATGGGTGCAAGCAGAGCTTCCGGGCGGTTGTGATTGACTGCCCCTGTTATTTATCCAAACGAGCAAAGAAAAAGGAGGAACACACCGAATGAATTTTGAATTTATGACGATAGACACACCATTACCGCCCTGTATGCCATTTCCCAGAGCGTTGACAGGATTTCCAGTCAGCAGCACCGCAAAGGTCATGTACTGCCGGATGCTGGACGCTATGCTCTCCAAAGGGCAGGAGGACGAGAACGGAATCCTGTTTGTCTGCTTCCCTGTCACAGCCATTGCCGCAGTCCTGTCCCGCAGCCACATGACGGTCAAGCGTTCTCTGAATGAACTGGAAACCGCCGGACTTATCATGCGGGTGCGTCAGGGCATTGGAGAACCAAACAGGATTTATGTGCTGATACCGGGAAAGGAGGACGCTGCCCTTGCCTGATACCTCAAAACTGGAAAAGCTCAACCGGGAGTTGGAAAAAAGCGAAAAGAAACTGCGGAAAGCCATCAATGATGAAAAGGCATTGCAGCACCAGTTGAAGCAGCTTACCCGAAAGGAACGGACGCATCGGCTCTGTACTCGTGGCGGTATGCTGGAAAGTTTTCTGCAAGAGCCGGAACGCCTGACAGATGATGATGTCATGCTGCTGTTGAAACTCATTTTTCACAGGCAGGACACGCAGGAACTATTGAAAAAACTGCTGGAACGGGAGAAGCTGGAAACCCCTTAGTTTACTAAGGGCGCAATTATACACCACCCAAAGGTTGGTGCATTGCGTTCTCCGAAGGCTCCTCGCCGGAGGGCTGTGATTTTCCGCAGCCACGGACTGCTCCAAATCAAACAGGGGACGCTACACTTCCCCTGCGCTGGCTGTCGCCAGCTACCCTTTTGTGGACTTGCCGCCCGGAAACACCTTGCGCTGCAAGCTGTTCCCGTCCAGCAAGTTTTATCAGTCGAGCTATCCTTATCTACGGTAATTTAGTATAATAAGGTCAAAAAACAGAACGCTATCATTGTGCAACCGATATGCAACTGATAATTGCTTGATAGTTGGTGGTAGCAACACGGTAATTCAGATAGAATAAAGCCAACAAAGAAAGGAGGTCATCCAAATGAATGTTAGTAAACATCATTATGATTGTAGTCGGAATAGTTTTCTCATGTATCTTTGTCGGCTTGCTTATCCTTGTTATTCGTGCATTGCTTAAATATATCCGTACAGAGAAATGAAGCCAACAGCAACATTAGGAGGTGGTCAAATGAAAGTAACCGTATTTATGATAATCGTTGGAATAATTTTCTTATGTATCTTTGTTGGTTTGCTTACCCTTATTGTTCGTGCATTACTCAAATATATCCATTCAAAAGATGTACGGCAGGAAAAATCCGTAGTGAGGAAATCGTTGGGTGAAGCACTCAAAGTACACAGAACACAGTGCAAAATGACGCAGGAATTTGTTGCTGAAACGATTGGTGTTAGCAGGCAGGCTGTTTCAAAATGGGAAAATGGAACATCCGACCCTTCCACATCAAATCTTTTTGCACTTGCAAAACTTTACGGTATTTCTGTTGAAGAATTACTAAAAGAAGTTGAATAATCTTCATGCAGATATTTTATTTCATCATCGGGCCACCCTGACCCGAACTTTCAAAACTGAATACCAGCCGCCCACCGGCGGCACCACCGAGCAGGAAATCTGAAAAAGGTCTCCTGCTTTTTTTCTGCCCAAAATGAGGTGGTAAAACGCCACCCCATCCACCAATTACCGAAAGGAGGGACACGAAATGCCCTGTCCACACAACGAAATCACGATTGTTCAGCGCAGCCAGCGACAGTCTGCGGTTGCCGCCGCTGCTTACCAGAGTGGCGAAAAGCTGTTCTGTGAATACGACCAGCAAGTGAAGCACTACCCGGAAAAGCGTGGTATCGTCCACAATGAAATCCTGCTCCCGGCAAATGCCCCGCCGGAGTATGCAGACCGCAATACCTTATGGAACGCCGCCGAAGCGGTGGAGAAGCAATGGAATTCCCAGCTTGCAAGGCGGTGGGTGCTTACCATCCCCAGAGAGATACCGCCCGACCAGTACGCTGTCCTTGTCCGGGAGTTTTGTGAGCAGCAGTTTGTTTCCAAAGGCATGATTGCTGATTTTGCAATCCATGACCCCCATCCGCCGGGACACAATCCCCACGCCCATGTCA
>NZ_JAOQKC010000051.1:0-2588 GCF_025567165.1 Laedolimicola ammoniilytica | reverse complement strand
ATTTGTCTTTCCGTATTTCTGGGAAATCAGGCTGACGAACACATCAGTGGCGTCAAGCTCCCCGTCAAATACAGTGGTCACATGAATCTCTGTTTTGTTTTTTGCCATAGGCAGTTATCCTCCATACATGAAAATAGCCAGACAGAGGGTGTCGGCAACGAAGTCCGGCAACGGGCTTCAAAAGACCTTGCAAACAATCTCAATCTGGCGATGATTACTATTTATACTTTTCTTTTATTTTTNCTTTCGTGATGACAAGGTTGATTTGCCTGCGCTCAATGGCTCTCAACATTCTCTGTAAATCAGGACGCTCCATATTAAGACCTGTGAAGCCATCGTCCTGATAGACTGCCACAACCTCCCATCCCTGCTTTTCGCAGTATTTTTCCAGCATATCACGCTGGTTTGCGATACTGGCACTTTCGCCTTGCAGGTCATCGTCCTTTGACAGCCTGCAATAGACCGCTGCACGATAGCCCCCGGCAAGTGCCGAACCGATTGTTCTGTATTCCATTTCGTTCATCATAGCCATTTACCCACACAATCCAGACGGTATCTGGCTCTTTTGAACCTCATCTTCATTATACTTCAAATCTTTCTTTTTAGCAAGATATTCTTTTGAATTTGTCTTTCCGTATTTCTGGGAAATCAGGCTGACGAACACATCAGTGGCGTCAAGCTCCCCGTCAAATACAGTGGTCACATGAATCTCTGTTTTGTTTTTTGCCATAGGCAGTTATCCTCCATACATGAAAATAGCCAGACAGAGGGTATCGGCAACGAAGTCCGGCAACGGGCTTCAAAAGACCTTGCAAACAATCTCAATCTGGCGATGGTTACTATTTATACTTTTCTTTTATTTTTCTGTTGTTTTGGTTGTTATAAGGGAGAAAATCCCGGAAATAAGGGATTTTCCCCGGCAACCGGCTCGGCAACGGGATAGCAACAGGGGGTGCAACGGGCGGTCATTTTCAGAATGGAAGCTCCATCTGTTCTGTGACCTCCACAAAGCCGTCCATCGTTTTTTCAGACGGGTTGCCGGAATCCGTTGCCGGGTTTTCACGCTCCCAGCCCTTTTGTCTGCCATATTCGGAAAACATTCTTGGGTTCGGGAAGTACCGCCAGCCGCAAATGCACTGGTTCATAATCTCGTTGATTTCCCGGATTTCCCATTGCTTCGGCTCGTCAAAAGCATGGTTCAAGGCTTCCTTATAGAGCTGCTTGGAGCAGACCATGTTCCCGGTGTACTTATCAAGATACGCCTGTATCATCCCGGCTTTGGTGTCCTCCGGCATAAAATCCCGCTGGTGTTCTTTGAGATACCGCTGCATGGCGGAGCTGAAAGCCAGCTTGAACCTGCCGCTTCGGTAAATCTCCATCGCTTCTGCCCACATCTGCTCGATATAGGCTCTGGAAGCAGCTTCATCCTCCAAAATGTGAACCTCGGCTTGCTCCGGGTACACCATGACCGGGATAAAACGGCGGTTGCCGGAACGGTCAAGGGGCAGGAAGTCAAGGGCATTGGAAGTGCCGCCAAACACGCACTGACGGGGGCGGTCTGCCGGGTGGGTTTCATAGGGTATCTTGTAAACCTCTTTCTGTCGGCTTAAAAATGACTTGATTTCCTCAATGCTCTTGGCGTTGGCGGTTGCCATCATTTCCGACATTTCGATAATCCAGTGACCTTGCAGCTTGCGGTACACATTGTCATCGTCCAGCTTCCGCAAATCATCGGAGAACCACTCGTCCCGGATTGCCAGCAGACGGAAGAAGGTGGACTTGCCAGCCCCCTGACCGCCTACCAGACAAAGCATGATTTCAAACTTGCACCCCGGCTGAAAGGCTCGTGAGATTGCACCCAGCAGGAACAGCTTCAACGCTTCATAGGTGTAATCGTCTGCGTCAGCCCCCAGAAAGTGCCGCAGGCAGAAACGGATTCGCTCTGTCCCGTCCCAAACAAGGTCACTTAAATAGTCCCGGATGGGATGGTACTTGTTTTCATTCGCCACAATCCCGATGGCATTATCAATCTTTTTCTCATTGGTAAGCCCGTAGGTTTCTTCCAGATAAAGAAGCAGATACTTCATGTCCGTATCGTTCAGGGCGGTGCTTTCTCTGTGAAAACCGATGGGCTTTATGATGTCCTTGCGGTCGGTCAGGATGTTGTATGCGATAGCCCCGGAAAGCAGAGGGTCACGCTGGAATACGGTCAGGCAGTTCCGTATGCTCTGACGGACAGCGCCTTTCTCGGTAGTTTCCAGCCCCGCCTTGATTTCCTCAACGCTCTGTGGCGGCTGCATGGCGTTCATGGTGTTTTTTAGTTCTTGCTGTGTCTGCGGCTGCAAGCTCTGCCATTCGCTGTTCAAGCTGTATCACATCCTTTCCGTAGTCCGTAATCAAAGCTGCTTTTTCCTCCGTTTCCCCGAACAGCAGCACATCCAGCAGATATTCCACTTGGTCTTGCTTCTGTAAGGCTTCCACAAACCGGGGATGAAAGGCTTCCTCTGGGGAGTGCGGGGCATATTCCGTTCTCCATGCCCGAAGCAGGTGGAGATAATCGGCAAGGATACGGAAGCAGCGGTTCTTTG
>NZ_JAOQKC010000050.1:0-2725 GCF_025567165.1 Laedolimicola ammoniilytica | reverse complement strand
CATTATAGGTAAAATATCCGCAGCAAGGACATTGGTATTTTTTCATATAAACCTCCCGTTTAAGCCTTGACCTCAAATTCCTGATTTATTACTGACTTCATTATACTTTATTGCTTATAGAAAAGATAGCATATTTTATGAAACTTGTCGGCTGGGAACAGCTTGCAACGCAAGGTGTCCCCAGATAGCAAGTCCACAAAAGGGTAGCTGGCAGCAGCCAGCGCAGGGGAAGCGTAGCGTCCCCTGTTTGATTTGAAGCAGACCATGACTGCGAAAGCCAACATTCTGTCGGCTGCTGCGGCATTCGCCGAGTGAATATGCAAGCATATTCGTTCGGCTCATTGCTCGCACAAATCACAGCCCTCCGGCGAGGAGCCTTCGGAGAACGCAATGCACCAACCTCTGGGTGGTGTATAATTGCGCCCTTAGTAAACTAAAGGGTTTCCGGCTTCTCCCGTTCCAGCAGCTTTTTCAATAGTTCCTGCGTGTCCTGCCTGTGAAAAATGAGTTTCAACAACAGCATTACATCATCATCTGTCAGGTGTTCCGGCTCTTGCAGAAAACTTTCCAGCATACCGCCACGAGTACAGAGCCGGTGTGTCCGTTCCTTTCGGGTAAGCTGCTTTAACTGGTGCTGCAATGCCTTTTCATCATTGATGGCTTTCCGCAGTTTCTTTTCGCTTTTCTCCAGCTCCCGGTTTAGCTTTTCCAGCTTTGAGGTATCAGGCAAGGGCAGCGTCCTCCTTTCCCGGTATCAGCACATAAATCCTGTTTGGCTCTCCAACGCCCTGACGCACCCGCATGATCAGTCCGGCGGTTTCCAGTTCATTCAGAGAACGCTTGACCGTCATGGGGCTGCGGGACAGGACTGCGGCAATGGCTGTGACAGGGAAGCAGACAAACAGGATTCCGTTCTCGTCCTCCTGCCCGTTGGAGAGCGTAGCGTCCAACATCCGGCAGTACATGACCTTTGCGGTACTGCTGACTGGAAACCCTGTCAATGCTCTGGGAAATGGCATACAGGGCGGCAACGGTGTGTCTATCGTCATAAATTCAAAATTCATTCGGTGTGTTCCTCCTTTTTCTTTGCTCGTTTGGATAAATAACGGGGGCAGTCAACCACAACCGCCCGGAAACTCTGCCTGCACCCATGCTGGCATTTCCGGCATAATTCGTTGTAAGTGACACGCCCCCGGTCATTGAGGTAAAAGGAAAGCTCATGCTTCCTCTTTTTGCTCATTCTCGGCATATTGCGTTTCCTTCCGTTTTTGTGTATGGTTTCGGGGCGATTTTCGGCAAAATTACGGTCATAAAGCCGCTTAAAATCTCCCGAAGTACCAGCGATAGGGTAGACTATCCCCCTATCAGATTGTCGTGTTTCGGTATCATTTCGGTGTCAGTCCGCCAGTTCTCCCCGGTGTCGTTCCTCCCCTGAATCTCACAGCGGCGTATCGCTCCCTTTGGTACGCTCGTTTCGGTCAGGGTTCCTCCATATCCCTGCCAAAAGTCATGGCACTACATCACCGGGGAAGCATATCCCACACAGGCTGGTCATTCGATTGGAATAATCCATCGATGAACTACCTGTATCATAGAACATTTTTGTGCCCTGTGCCGTATGTCCACAAAGTAGGAATTAGGGGTAAAAATCAGAAATTTCCACGATTGTGGAATTGATATGGTATAATCAATTCAACGGTTATAAATGTCGTTAGAAAGGGGGAACTGCTTCAATGAACGGAGCTACTACAATACAGGAACGGCTAAAAGATTTACGATTAAACAAAGGATTAAAACTGGAAGAACTGGCTGAGCAAACGGGTATTTCAAAATCGGCTCTTGGCAGTTATGAAAAAGATGACTATAAGGAAATCAATCATGGCAACCTTATCCTGCTGGCAGATTTTTATGGGGTGTCCCTCGATTATCTCTTTTGCCGGACAGAGAACCGGGCGGAGATCAACACGCCATTAAGGGAGCTGCATTTGAGTGATGAGATGGTAGCACTTCTGAAAAGCGGTCGGATTAACAACCGTCTGCTCTGCGAACTTGCCACCCATAAGGACTTTATCAAGTTTCTTGCGGACATTGAGATTTATGTGGATGGGATTGCCACCATGCAGATTCAAAACCTGAACGCCCTTGTCGATACCGTCCGGCATGAAATCATTGAACGGTATCGCCCCGGCGAAGATGACCCGCATTTGAAGGTGCTGCAAGCTGCCCATATCAGTGATGATGAATATTTCAGTCACATGGTACTGGATGACCTCAACCTCATTATCCGGGATATTCGGGAAGCTCACAAAAAAGACAGCGAAAGTGCTCCCCAGACCACCGTTGCCGATGAACTGAAAGAAAATCTGGAAGCAGTCGAAAATTTCAAGGGCAGTCGGGATGAAAAGCTCGTTGTACTTTACTGCAAGCAGCTCGGCATCAACTATAAAAATCTGTCAGACGAAGAATTTCGCTGGCTGATTCGGATTCTCAAAAAATCAAAGAAAATGGGAACGCCTATCAGCCAGAGGAAAAAACGGTAAAGAAAAACCGCTGTTGCATGGTTTGTTGGCTTCCATGTAGCAGCGGTTTTTGCTGTGGTTATTCAGTTAAATTTTCAGAATGACAAGCTGGAACTTAGAAGGTAAGCGTCAAATAAAACAGTGTATAGAAAAATAACCGTCAGCCTTTTATACTAAAAGGTCAACGGTTATCGACAGAATTCTTT
>NZ_JAOQKC010000005.1:0-193817 GCF_025567165.1 Laedolimicola ammoniilytica | reverse complement strand
CAGCTGCATAGATTTGAAAATCAACAAATTTATGGGGTAAGGGGGAAATGCGCTTTTAGAGACTACTTCGTTTATAATTTTTTAGTCTAAACCCCCGGATTCTGTTCTGTAGATGCTTCCGTAGATTCGGAAAATAACAGAACAGAGTCCGGGGATTCGTTATGCAGTCTGTTTTACAGTCCAGCCAGCTTCTGCAGCGCCTCGCCTGCAATCAGCAGATCCTCATGCTCAGCCAGGTAAGCCTCGCCTGCGGAGGAGTATCTTTCGTTGCTGCCGTACTCGGAGAGAATATTGGAAATCTTGTTGAATTCTTCCGGGGTGTGGCTGCTCTTGTGGATAATCAGGCAGTAGTCGCCGTCCCGCTTCAGACGGTACAGGGAGTTGTGACCCTGATAGAAGCCCTGAAGCACATGGGCCGCGTCGATGATCGTATCCAGATCCGGGAAGGAATACAGGCGGGTCAGGTCAATCTCGGAAGCGAGAGAGACGGCCTTTTCTGCCTGCTCCTCCTTGCTGGAGGCGGTGGAGTCCTGAAGCTTCTTTTCAATGAGCTTCTTGAACATGTCTAAGACATTGTCAGCGCCTTCCGGCAGGAGACCGCCCAGGTCGCCCAACTCCTCAGGAGCGGGAACGGTATTGTCGCCGCCCGGCGCGAATTTGGCGAAGCGGGTATCCAGCTCCTCCGGATCCTCTACCTTGGTAATGATCAGGACGATACATTCATTGGGCAGGGGGATCGCTTCGATCATCAGCGGAATATTGTCAGCCTCGAAACCAAATTCGATGGCTGCCTGCTGCATCATATCCCGAAACAGCTCTTTTGCCTTTTCTGTACCGTAGGCCAGTTCACTGAGCTTGATCTGACGGTTATTCAGATCGTCTCTGGTCAGGGTGCAGCGTATCTGGTTGTCGTTTATCTTTTCTATCTTCATATATCCTCACATCCAATAAATAAAATCTCAAAAGGGTTTCAACTCTATTATATACAAAACAGCAGGGAGATACAATATTGAATCTGCAAGGAAATTGTGAAAAATTCTGGCCATGTCTAAAAATTTCATAAATTTTCCAATTTGCTTGCATTTTGGGGAAAGAGAAGGTTATAATGAATCTGGAAAAGCCGCCCGGGGAAGGGAGGCAGCGCAGAACACGATTTTTACAGAAGCCCAGGGTAAGCCAGGCTTTTATCTACGGAGGTCCGCCATGGCGGATGAACCGTATTTCTCAGGCACCGCATCGGTGCGTTTTCCACGATTGACAGATAAAGAGTTTTCAGAGAGAGTAACGGCGGTCTTTTCCGGAATAATATATCACGATCTCCTTTTGGGGAGCGGGCGGCTGCGGCCCGAAGTCGTGAAAACAGGCGAGGTCCCCTCCGAGCCTTACAGACCGGGCCGTAAGCTTCATCCGCTGAAAAAATGCCGTAAAACCTGTCGAAAATGGGTGACGTGGGAAGAAAATTCTGTTATGATAGACCCGATAGGAGGTTTCTGCTATGGCAACGACAAAACGAAAGAGACGAAGAAGATCCCGGGGAAGACGAAACGCGGCGCCCATGCTGGCAGTACTTGTACTGGCTGTGCTGATTCTGGCAGGCATAATGTTCGCTTTCCTTTATGAGAAATATAGCCCCTCCAAGGAGCGCATGAGCTGGAATACTTATTTTGAGGTGACGACCGGCGACGAGGCGGCAGTGATTTTAAATGATCAGATGATGGACTTTAAGGCCAAAATCATCGACGGCGAGCCCTATGTGACCACTGATACCCTGTATGATTACCTGAATTCCCGTTTCTACTGGGATTCCCAGGAAAATCTGCTGTTGTATACGACGCCGACGGAGCTGATTACCGCTTCTGTGGGAAGCAATACCTATACGGTGGCGAAGCAGTCCTACACCGAGGATTACACGCCGGTGAAGGTGGACGGCGATACGGCTTATGTGGCCTTGAAATATATTCAGAAATATACCGGTATTCAGTATGAGCTGATGACGGACGAGGTAAACCGCGTCAATATCAAGACCAAATTCGGCACTGCGGAGACAGCGACCGTGAAGAAGAACGGTAATGTCCGCTACCGGGCAGGCATCAAGAGTCCGATTCTGACCGATGTAGCCAAGGGCGATATCCTGTATGTGCTGGAGGAGAAGGAGGACGTGGGCGACTGGACCAAGGTGCGCACTTCAAATGGCTTCATCGGCTACATCCGCAATAAATACCTGGGCCAGAAGGGTGAGGAGACCACCGAGTCCAATTACACCGAGCCCGAGTACACGAACATTTCCAAGGATTATACCATCAATATGGCATGGCATCAGGTGACCAACGCGGACGCCAACAGCAAGGTGCTGGAGACCATTGCGAATACCAAGGGTCTGACCACCATTTCTCCCACCTGGTTCTTCCTGAAGGATGATGACGGCAACATTGATTCTCTGGCAAGCCAGACTTATGTAAACTACTGCCATCAGAACAACATCGAGGTGTGGGCGCTGGTGGAGGATATCACCCACAAGGACAGCATTACCGACAAGGAGATTCTGTCCCGGACCTCATCCAGACAGCGGCTGGTCAGCAATCTGATCGCTAAGGCCATCGAGTTCGATCTGGACGGCATCAATATCGACTTCGAGTACATCAATGAGGAGTCCGCCAAGGGCTATGTGGAGTTCCTGCGGGAGCTGTCCATTATGTGCCGCCTGAACGGCATCATCCTTTCTGTGGATAATTACCGTCCGGCGGGTCACAATCGCTTCTATAACAGGGCCGAGCAGGGCGTGGTGGCGGATTACCTGATTATCATGGGGTATGACGAGCATTACGCGGGCTCCGAGGAGGCCGGAAGCGTGGCAAGTATTAACTGGGTGCGCGAGGGCATCGAGGAGACGCTGAAGGAGGTTCCGGCGGAGAAGGTCATCAATGCGGTTCCCTTCTACACCAGGCTCTGGGAGGAGCGGCCTAAGACCGCCGAGGAGCTGGCACAGGAGTCCGACACGGATGATTATGTACCGAATGTGGTCAGCAGCAAAGCCTACGGCATGGACGCCATCGACAAGATTCTGGCCACCAACGGCGCGGAAAAGAGCTGGGACGAGACCACGGGCCAGTATTACGCGGAGTATGTGTCCGACGGCAAGACCTATAAGGTATGGCTGGAGGAAGAGGAATCCATCGCGCTGAAGGCGGCGCTGATTAAAGAATATAACCTGGCGGGTATTTCTGCATGGAAGCTCGGATTTGAGCGGCAGGATATCTGGGATACGATTTTGAAATACGTCAACTAAACGTAAAAAACCAGAACGGCGTAAAAAAGAAAAGGGAGAACATTCGTCAAGCTTGCTTGTAAGAGTGTTCTCCCTTTTCTTTTTTCATCGGATGGTAACCCGATGCCGTTCGTCCGTAATCCTAGGCCTTAAGTTCCTTCGGTTTCCGAATCCCATGGGAGGTAGCCTCCCCGGAGATGCGCGCCAGATCCGAAAGCGGCAGGGTCAGTTCGCCGCGGAGCCAGGCTACATAGACGGCCACTGCGCCCGCCACGAAATATTCCGCGTAAAGCCGCAGCTCCTGGGCAGGAAAATCCACCTTATCCTGGTAAACCTCGACGGTGGTACTGATAATAATCCGCTTCACTTCCGTCCAGAAAAAGGTATTGGGATTTTCCCTGGAAAGAAAGCGGTAAAATTCAATATCCGGTTCCATCAGCTGATTCAGAGACTGAAATAATACGTCCGTCTCGAAAGGATTGGAAAAGAATCTCTTTTTCTCAAGAATATGAAGAAGCTCGTCTATCTTTCGATGGGCGGCGTCCCGCATGATATCCTCCAGGGATTCATAGTGGAGGTAAAAGGTCTTGCGGGCGATGTTGGCCCGCTGGGCCAGCTCGGAAATGGTAATCTTCTGCTCTTTTTTCTCAAAAATCAATTCCAGATAAGCGTCAATGATAGCGTCCCGGGTCTTACTGATTCTTTTGTCCATGATTCTGTACTCACTTTATTCACAACTGTGTAGTATGTTACGAAACAAAACATACTGGTCATTGCTCTTTGTTTTTTTTCCATTATAATATATTTTTTAGAGAAAGATCAATGAATATTCACAGTAAAAAGCAGATATCCGGAGGAGGAACAGAATTACAATGAAGAAAGTGATAGAGATTTTCAAAAGAGATATCTCTCGGCTGGGAAAATCCCCGGCGGCCATCATTGTGGCCGTGGGAATGTGTATCATCCCGGCGCTGTACGCGTGGTTCAATATCGCGGCGAACCGCGACCCGTACGGCAACACAGCAAACATTAAGGTGGCCGTAGCCAACAATGACGTGGGGGCAGAGAACAAAAAACGAACCCTGGACGCAGGCCGGCAGATCCTGGACCAGATGGAAGAGAATGACGATCTGGGTTGGGTATTTACCGATGAAGAGGATGCGGTAGATGACGTAAAATCGGGAAAATATTACGCGGCCATCGTGATTCCGGAGACCTTCAGCGCGGATCTGCTGCAGATTGAGGACGGAACCTTGGGTTCCCCGGAGATCAAGTATTATGTAAACGAGAAACGGAACGCGGTAGCGCCGAAGATTACCAACACCGGCTCCACCACGATTCAGGATAAGATCGAGGAAGAATTCTATAAGGTAGCATCCGAGACCATCGCGGAGGAGCTGCAGGATCTGGGCGTGTCCCTGGGAGACGATCTGGAGACAGCCAACGACAACATCCTCAGCATGATTTCCGATGCGCGGGATAATTTCCAGTCCTATCAGCAGGTGCTGGCGGATTTCCAGGCGACCATCAGCCAGGGAACAACGCAGATTCAGCACGGCAAAGCGACACTCGTCAAGGCAGTAGAGGCGGCTGACGCGGGCAGCACTGCGTTTCAGGACGCGAAGGACGCCCTGGCGAGCAGCCGGAAGAGCGTGCGCTCCTTTGGTTCCTCCTTCGACCAGAGCCTGAGCGACGGCGAGACCCTTCTGAATAATGTGTACGCGACGGCTTCCACTAAACTGACCGGTCTGGAGACTACGGCCACTCAGGCCCAGAAGCTGCTGGCGGCGGGCCAGACCTACAGCCAGAAGATCGATACGGACAGCAAGAAGGCCATTGAGACACTGACGCAGACGATCCCGGTGGTGGACGCACAGATTCAGGAAAAAATAGATTATATTAATGGGAAAATTGCCGAGGTAAATGCGTCGCTGGCTTACCTGGAATCCCGTCCGGATGCAGAGAAAGCCACCGAGGATTATCAAGTGAAGTATCAGACGGCTGTGGCCACCAAGGCCTACCTGGAAAAGACACTGGCAGAGGTTCAGGCCATGAAGGAAGCCACAGACGGCAGCCTGGCCAAGCTGAAATATGCGCTGGGTCAGCTGCAGGAGCAGAACGAAACCCTGACCACGACCCTGGCTAATGTAAACGCCAACAGTGGCAAGCTCAACGACGTGATGTCAACCATGGGTACAGCCAAGACCAGTATCGACGGCATTCTGACCCAGGGTAAGAGCACCCTGCGGGATGTGCGCGCAAGCCTGAACAATAACCTGCTTCCGGGCGTGGCGACCTCCCTGGATACGGTTTCCAATGTGACCGGCGACCTGAAGACCACATTGAATGACGCTTCCGCCACAGCATCCCAGATGCAGGGCGTGATGGATCAGCTGAGCAAGAGCCTGACGGAAGGCTCCAAGGCTCTGGGAGAGACCGGCGACACTCTGGAGAATCTGGACGCCCGGCTGGCGGGACTGCAGAATGACCTGGAGACCCTGCGGGCTTCCGACGCCTATCAGGATATTCTGGACCTGCAGGACGTGGATCCGGACGCCGTATCCGCATTTATGACCACACCGGTGACCCTGACCACCACCACCTTCTATGAGGTGGAGGATTATGGCTCCGGCATGACGCCCTTCTATACCAACCTGGCGCTCTGGGTGGGCGGTATGGTGCTCATCGCCCTGTTGAAGCAGGAGGTGGATGAGGATGAGAAGGTGAAGAAGTTCACCCTGACACAGGCATATTTCGGACGCCAGATGCTCTTTATCCTGCTGTCCATTGTGCAGTCCCTGATCATCTGTCTGGGCGACCTGTATCTTTTAAAGGTGCAGTGCGTACACCCGGGACTCTTCATCCTGACCGGCGTGATCGCGGGGCTGGTATACCTGAGTCTGATTTACGCCATTACTGCGGCCTTTAAACATATCGGACGCGCCATCTTCGTATTCCTGGTGATCATCCAGATTCCGGGGTCCACAGGCACTTTCCCGGTGGAAATGATGGGTGGCTTCTACAAAGCTATCTACAGGTTGATGCCCTTCACCTACAGCAATACGGCCATGCGTGAGTGTATCGGCGGCCTGTATTACAACACCTGGCTGAAAAATATCGGTATCCTGGCGGCATATTTCCTGCTGGCCCTGTTCATCGGACTGGTGCTGCGGCCGCTGCTCCTGAACCTGAACGCGCTCTTTGACCGGAAGCTTGCGGAGGCGGATCTGATTATTTACGAGGAAAATGATAAAACCACAGATCTGACGCCGGAGCTGATCGCGAGAGCCCTTCAAAGCGACAGCGAGGCCAGAGAGGAATTCTGCGGGAGAGCGGCGCGGTTTGAGAAGCATTATAAGAATCGGAAACGCTTCGGCTTCCTGACCATGGCGGTGGTACCGCTGATTTTCCTGATTCTCATGTTCAGTGTGGAGTCCAAGCTGGTATTCCTGGTGCTCTGGATCTGCACACTGATTGGCGTGTCCATTTACCTGGTTTGGCTGGAATATCAGCATGAGCGGATGCAGAAGCAGCTGAAGCTCCAGGGATTTTCTGACGGCGATCTGCTGGCAGCGTTGAAGGAGGAGCGGGCATGAAAAACATCTTACAGATTTTTTTGAGAGATATACGCAAGATAAAAGGCAACACCATTGCCATGATTATGATGATTGGTATTCTGGTGGTCCCCACGCTGTACGCCTGGTTCAACATCGGCGGCAGCTGGGATCCCTATGAGAATACCTCCGGAATCAAGATTGCGGTGGCCAGCGACGACGCGGGCTACCAGGGTGATCTGCTGGCTATCGACATCAACCTGGGCGATAAAATCCTGACCTATTTCCATGAAAATGATGAGATGGACTGGGTATTCACCGACAGTGAAGAAGCCATCGAGGGAGCCAAATCCGGAAAGTACTACGCGGCCATTGTGGTGCCGGAGAGCTTCAGCGAGGATATGATGACCCTCTTTTCCACAGGAAAGGATCTGAAGAATCCGGAACTCCAGTATTACGCCAACGGCAAGAAGAACGCCATTGCTTCCATTGTGACGGAGAAGCGGGCGGATGCCGTGCAGGGCGAGGTGAGCGAGAAATTCGTGAAAGCCATTTCCAAGGCAGCCCTGGAGGCTATGAAGACGGTAGTCAATGTGGCAGACGAGGCGGACCAGTCCGATATCGTCGATAACCTGATTCATAATCTGGAAGATATTTCCAGTGACCTGACGGCTGCTGCGGGAACCATCAGCGCTTTTGAGAGCATGGCTTCCGCGACTCAGACCATGCTGGATTCCACCTCCACATTCCTGAAGGATACCCAGACCCGTTCCGACGGGGATCTGGATTCCCTGGGTGAGCTGGAGGGTACGGTCAATGAGTTAAAATATTCTCTGGACGGCGCGACCAGCCGACTGAACGACGCGCTGGAATCCAGTGCGGCCCTGTATCAGGAGATGGCCAAGGCGGTCCGGCAGGGTATTCAGGCTGCAGCTACTTCCGATGATGTGGCTCAGCTGAAGACTTCCCTGGGCGATATCAGCACCAAGCTGGATACGGTGATCACCGGCTACAGCTCCGCGGCGGATCAGCTGGACGCGGCCAATGCTTCCCTGGCGCAGCAGGGCCTGGATGTGGGGCTGGGAGACGTGATTGCGGATCTGCGGACCACAGTCACCCTGATGCAGACCCTGAAGACAGGACTGGGCGATGCCATGACTTCGGTTGGTACCCTGACGACGGATGCGGCTGCAGCCCAGAAGGAGCTGGACGGAATTCTGGCCAAGCTGGCGGACAATGCGGCATCTGTTCAGAAGGATTATGAGGATCACGTGAAGAAGGATCTGCAGGATCTGGCTTCCTCCGTGGGAAATGCGGACGCGAAGGTGACGACACTGCTGGATTCCATGGACGAGGGACTGGACGGTGTCTACAAGCTGTCGGATTCCACTGAGTCCGATCTGGCGAAGCTTCAGAAGACATTGAAGACCTCCCGGGGACTGCTGGAGCGGGGCGCGGCGGATCTGACCGATCTGGCAGATCGTCTGCGGAGTGAAAAGGACCGCGACAGTCTGGACACCATGGATTCCCTGCTGGACGAGGATCTGGACGTGGTGGGCAGCTTTATCTCCACACCGGTGGAGCTGACCACCGAGCATGTCTATGAAGTGGAGAATTACGGCTCTGCCATGGCTCCTTTCTACACCACCCTGGCTATCTGGGTGGGCGGCGTCGTAATGGCGGCCATGCTGAAGGCAGGCGTGAAGGAGAAAGAGCTCATCGGCCTGACCAATGTAAAGAATTACCAGAAATATCTGGGCAGATACCTGCTGTTCCTGATTCTGGGACTTTTGCAGGCAACCCTGATTTGCTTGGGCGACCTGTATTTCCTGGGAATCCAGTGCAAGAGCCCGCTGCTATTCCTGCTGGCAGGCTGGGTCACGAGTCTGGTTTATGTCAACCTGATTTACACCCTCTGCGTGTCCTTCGGAGATATCGGAAAGGCGGTCAGCGTCATCCTGATGGTACTGCAGGTGGCAGGCACCGGCGGCAATTTCCCCATCGAACTGGCACCGGCCTTCTTCCAGAAGCTCTATAACGCCCTGCCTTTCGTATACAGCATGAACGCCATGCGTGAAACAGTCGCAGGCTTCTACGGCAATTACTACTGGAACCAGCTGGGAACCCTGCTCCTGTACCTGATTCCGTCCCTGGTCCTCGGCCTGATCTTAAGAATGCCGATTATCAGGTGGAACGAACATTTTGAGGAGAAGCTGGAGAGCACGAAGCTGTTTTAACAGGATGTTTTGGAAATAATACAGAGAATCCGTCATATATTCTAAAAAAGAATCTATGGCGGATTTTTTATGGATTTTTATGGAAAAATACAGGATAGAAAAGGAGAGACTGCGGCGCTTAAGGGGACGCTTCGGGGCAGGGAGCGGCGGATGGGGGTTCTGATGGCCGGGCTGGTACTGGTGGCTGCAGTGGTATGCGGGCAAAATGGCGGCGCGCGGGAGGCGGCGTCGAAGCAGGCGAACCATACGGATTCCAGACTGGTGATCATTGACGCGGGCCACGGCGGAGACGATCCCGGGAAAATCGGAGTGGACGGCGTGCAGGAGAAGGAGCTGAACCTGAAAATGGCGCTGGCCCTGCGGGATCTCCTGGAACAGCAGGACGTGGAGGTATTGATGACCAGAGAAGACGCGGGCGGCCTCTACGACGAGCGTACATCCAATAAAAAGGTGCAGGATATGCGGCGGCGCTGCGAGCTGATTAACAGGGAAAAACCGGCCTGCGTGGTCAGTATTCACCAGAACAGCTATCACGAAGAGAGCATCCACGGCGCGCAGGTCTTCTATTATAAGACCTCAAAGGAGAGCGGGGAGCTGGCGAAGATTCTCCAAAAAGAGCTGGTGCGGGTGGTGGAGCCCACAAACCATCGGCAGGCCAAGGCCAACGACACCTATTATCTGCTGAAGAAGACGGAGGCGCCCACGGTCATCGTGGAGTGCGGCTTTCTAAGCAACTGGGACGAGTGCGCGAAGCTCCAGAACGAGGAGTATCAGGCGAAGCTGGTGTGGGCGATTCAGATGGGTGTTTTAAAATATCTGAACAGTAACAAGTTTACATAATATAGAGTAAATACCTGTAACAATCCGTTGCTATTCCTGTGAAAAAATGCTATAATTTACCCAGAACTGTGGACTGATAGTGAAATCAGTCTGAAAACATCTAAAATAATGTAATTTGTTCAGTACAGCCCGAAGCACTAGCTGCTGAGGGCGTAAGAAAGTGATTCAGGGGTGCAAAATCCCATCGGCAAAGCCGATTCTCATGGATTTTGCATCGTAACTGGTCAGGCACTGAACAGTTACGATAGGAGGACAAACAAATGATAGCATTAGGCTGCGATCACGGCGGATACGATCTGATGCAGGAAGTTATTGCCTATCTGGACAAAAACGGTCTGGAATACAAGAACTTCGGCTGCGATAATGCGAAAGACGCTGTGGATTATCCGGATTACGCGAAGAAGGTGGCAGAATCCATCCTGAGCGGAGAGTGCGACAAGGGAATTCTGATCTGCGGAACCGGCATCGGCATCTCCATCACCGCGAACCGTTATAAGGGAATCCGTGCGGCACTGTGTACCGACTGCTTCTGTGCAGAGGCCACCAGACAGCACAACGACGCGAATATCCTGGCCATGGGAGGCCGCGTGGTAGGACCGGGCCTGGCCATCAAGATCGTGGACACCTTCCTGAACACCCCGTTCTCAGGAGCAGAGCGCCACGCCAGAAGAATCGGTAAAATCGAGCACGAATAAAAATCATTTTATAGAAAAGGGAGACAAAAGAAATGTCTAAAGTAGTAGTAATGGATCACCCGTTGATTGCCCATAAGATCGGAATTATCCGCAAGAAGGAGACCGGTACCAGAGAGTTCCGCGATATGGTCAGCGAGATCGGAGCGCTGATTACCTATGAGGCAACGAAGGATCTGAAGCTTCAGGACGTGGAGATCGAGACGCCGATCTGCAAGACCACGGTAAAAGAGCTGGCTGGTAAGAAGCTGGCCGTGATCCCGATTCTGCGTGCGGGACTGGGCATGGTAGAGGGCGTTCTGACCATGATTCCGTCCGCGAAGGTAGGCCATATCGGACTGTACAGAAACGAGGAGACACTGGAGCCGGTAGAGTATTACTGCAAGATCCCGAAGGACTGCAGCGAGAGAGATGTATTCGTAGTAGACCCGATGCTGGCCACCGGCGGTTCTGCCATCGCGGCGATCCAGATGCTGAAGAATCGCGGCGTAAAGAATATGCGTTTCCTGTGCGTTATCGCAGCTCCGGAAGGCGTAAAGAAGCTGCAGGAGGCACATCCGGACGTAGATATCTACATCGGAGCCCTGGACGAGCATCTGAACGAGAACGGTTACATCGTTCCGGGTCTGGGCGACGCCGGTGACAGAATTTTCGGAACCAAGTAAATTGCCGCTCACTTAGTTCACGGCAATTCACTTGGATGTGCACAGAACGTATGCCTGTCGGCATAAGTTCGCGCGTGAAAAACTCGGGATTTTGACATGGATATGTCAAAACCCTCGCGGAATAGTGAAATGTGAGGGTTGTTATAAAAATACTATGATATATTTTATAGCATGGGAGGTAAAGGCATGGGAGATAAGCGGAAGGATTACATCACCTGGGATGAATATTTCATGGGAGTAGCGCTGCTCTCAGGAATGCGTTCCAAGGATCCGAATACGCAGGTGGGAGCATGCATTGTCAGTCAGGACAATAAGATTATGTCCATGGGCTATAATGGATTCCCTAAGGGCTGTGATGACGATGAATTTCCCTGGGGCCGAACCGGAGAAAGCAATGATACAAAGTATCCATTTGTGACCCATGCAGAATTGAATGCCATTCTCAATTACAGGGGCGGGAGTCTGGAGGGCGCGAAGATTTACGTAGCCCTGTTCCCATGCAATGAATGCGCCAAGGCTATTATTCAGGCGGGTCTGAAGACCGTGGTCTATGCCTGCGATAAATACGCGGATACCCCCGCGACACTGGCCTCCAAGCGCATGTTCCGGGCGGCAGGCGTGGAGCTGGTGCCCTATCATCATACGGGGCGGCAGATTATGTTGGAAGTGTAAAGAGAAGATAGAAAATAAGAAAACGCCGATGGGTGAGAACGTGTTTCGCATATCGAACGGATTTGAAATCTGATATTTGACAGCGGGATAAAGTTCTTACACATCGGCGTTTTTGTATTAAAAATGACTCCGAAGATTTGTTTACATAGTCAGAACAGTGGATGCAGAGAGCTTTTGGGATGTGTCAGTCCTCCGGCCAGTAGTCCTCCAGCGCCGGGAGCAGCGTCCCATCATAAATCAGCCGCAGCAGCGCGTCCAGCTTCCGGAGGGAATCCAGGAGCTGCTCTGTGGTAATCAGCTTCTGCTCCACCGCGTCGGCAAGCTCGTCCAGATCCACCACCTTGATCAGACCGGAGGGGTAGATGAGCACGTCCGCCAGCAGATCTGTAAAGGTGAAGGTATCGGTAGCAGCATCATATTTGGTGGCAATGATATCACAGTACCAGCAGATCAGATTGCCCTGATGGTCGATGAAGCGGCTGACCTTCCAGCCCTCCTTCAGGAGAAAGCAGGAAGAGCCGTGATGCAGCTCTTTCTTGGGTTTGATGGTGGTCCATCGGGTGACCAGCAGCCGGTCGCTGCGGTGAACCACCACGTCCCTTTCCAGACGCAGGGTTTCCAGAGGGATCAGACGTTTGCGAATCAGGGTGGGGTGTTGCGGCATGGCGGAACCTCCTTTTACTGATGATTTTTCACAAGGGTTAAAGAATCGTGCTCCACATACTCTTTCTCCGTGGAGCGGCGATTGTAATAGGTTCTCTTATATACATCCGGATCCGCCAGCAGCAGAAACTCCGATGGCGTATATCCGGTGATGTCCTTGAAGACTCGGTTGAAGGTGCGAATGTTGTTGAAGCCGCAGGACAGAGCCACGTCAGTGATTTTCTTCCCGGTATTCCGAAGCTGCGAAGCGGCCTGTTCCACCCGGACCAGGTTCAGATAAGTGACGAAATGGATGCCCATGAGCTTCTTAAAGGTCCTGGAGAAATGACTGTTGCTGAAATTCATCCGGGAAGCGGCGTACTCCAGGGTAATATTGTCGGCGTAGTGTTCGTCGATATAGGAAAGCAGATCCTGCAGATCCCCCAGCATCCGGGAACGCCGGCCGTCGGGAAGCTGCTCCGCGTCAGTCCGGGGATGACAGCGCTTCAGAAGCGCCCAGAAGGTCTGGATGGAAGAAGTGACCACCTCCTGGTAAAAGGGCTTCTTCTGCTCCAGCTCCCGGGAAACGGTGTCGATGAGATTGGTAAGCCGGTCAGACAATCCGTGAGTCTCCAGTTCCTCCTTTGTCACCAACGGATGCACGAACCCGGGATTCTGGAAGATAGGTCCGAGAATCGAGGTGTCGAAAATAATAAAATCAAGGGAATTGTCCATCCCGTGGGAATCGCTGTAATGAATCATCCCGCTCTCGCAGACCGCCAGATCCCCGGCGCGGGCCAGAAAGGTCTGGTCGGTGACGCTTAAGAGACAGGAGCCCGAACGCACATAGATCAGCTCAATTTCCTTATGCCAGTGGGCCAGAAACCCGATGTTATCGTACCGGGAATGCCAGACCATATAGTCAGAGTCGTAGTTTCGCACTTCATGGAAAGCTTTCATAATAAAAAATCTCCTGCCACGTAAAAACTCGGTCGAAATTGATAAAAGATGTTCCTTTTATATAGAAGAAATATAACAACTAGCACAAAAAATGTCCATATCATAACAGAAATTTACGTGCATTTTTTTATAAACTGTTATATAATGTGATCATCAGAAACGTGAAAATCTATTTTTGAAAAATGGAGGGTTTTAAAAGTGGCAAAATCTAGATTAATTGGCGATTATCCGGTAATCGGTATCCGTCCCACCATCGACGGAAGAAGAGGAACTCTTGACGTAAGAGGTTCCCTGGAAGAGCAGACCATGGGCATGGCAAAGGCAGCGGCAAAGCTGTTTGAAGAGAATATCCGTTACTCCAACGGCGAGCCGGTGAAGGTTGTGATCGCAGACACCACCATCGGACGTGTAGGTGAGGCAGCGGCTTGTGCAGACAAGTTTCGCAAGGCAGGCGTAGACATTACCCTGACCGTAACTCCCTGCTGGTGCTATGGTTCCGAGACCATGGACACCGACCCGCTGACCATCAAGGGCGTATGGGGACTGAACGCTACTGAGAGACCGGGCGCTGTATACCTGGCTTCCGTACTGGCTACCCACGCACAGAAGGGACTTCCGGCATTCGGTATCTACGGACATGACGTACAGGATGCTGACGACGAGACCATCCCGGAGGACGTAAAGGCAAAACTGCTCCGCTTCGGCCGCGCCGCAGTAGCAGCAGCAAGCATGAGAGGAAAATCCTACCTGCAGATTGGTTCCGTTACCATGGGTATCGGCGGATCCATCATCAGCCCGGAATTCATCGAGGAATACCTGGGAATGCGTGTGGAGTCTGTAGATGAGGTAGAAATTATCCGTCGTATGACCGAGGGTATCTACGATCACGAAGAGTTCGAGAAGGCTCTGAAGTGGGCGAAGGAGACCTGTACTATCGGCTTCGACAAGAACCCGCCTGAGCTTCAGATGACAGAGGAGCAGAAGGAAGAGCAGTTCGAGTTCGTCGTAAAGATGGCTGTTATCATCAAAGAGCTGATGAACGGCTGCGACAAGCTGGATCCGAAGTTCTCTGAGGAAGCTATCGGACACAACGCTCTGGCAGCAGGCTTCCAAGGACAGAGACAGTGGACAGACTTCTACCCGAACGGAGACTTCGCAGAGGCGATGCTGAACACCTCCTTCGACTGGGAAGGCGCAAGAGAGCCGTATGTACTGGCTACCGAGAATGACGTACTGAACGGTCTGGGCATGCTGTTCATGAAGCTTCTGACTGGCCGCGCTCAGATGTTCGCGGACGTTCGTACCTACTGGAGCGGCGACGCAGTAAAGAGAGTTACCGGTTATGATCTGGAAGGTAAGGCAAAAGAGTCTGACGGCTTTATCCATCTGATTAACTCTGGCGCATGCTGTCTGGATGCCTGCGGCGAAGTAAAGGATGAGAATGGCAACGGCACCATGAAGCAGTGGTGGGACGTAACCGAAGAGGATCAGAAGAAGATTATGGAAGCAACCACCTGGAACGCAGCTGACAACGGCTACTTCCGTGGCGGCGGATTCTCCTCCCGTTTCCTGACCAGAGCTGAGATGCCGGCTACCATGATTCGTCTGAACCTGGTAAAGGGACTTGGACCGGTTCTGCAGATTGCAGAGGGCTGGACCATCAACCTGCCGGATGATGTATCCGATACTCTGTGGAAGAGAACAGACTATACATGGCCCTGCACATGGTTCGCGCCGCGCTGCACAGGCGAGGGCGCATTCAAGACTGCTTACGATATGATGAACAACTGGGGCGCAAACCATGGCGCTATCAGCTACGGCCATATCGGAGCAGACCTGATTACCCTTTGCTCCATCTTAAGAATCCCGGTATGCATGCACAACGTTCCGGAGGAGGAGATCTTCCGTCCGGCAGCATGGAACGCATTCGGTATGGACAAAGAGGGACAGGACTTCCGCGCATGCAAGGCATACGGCCCGCTGTACAAGACTATCCGTTAATTTCATTAAAAAGATTATTTCAGGAGGCATGGCGCGAAGCGTCATGCCTCTTTTGAACTGGTATGTAAAAGTTGCTCTTGCAATATAGGAAAAAGTCTGTTAAAATAAGCCATGCTGCAAAAGAGAATATAGGGCAAACCTGTTGAAAAGCAGGGACGCAAAGCCAGATGGGTCTAAGGGTAAAACTATGACAGCCGGTTGCTATTAGAAATCCGAAAAGAATTCTGATATGTTTGGATGCTGTGATTCGTGCGCTCAATTTGACGCCTGTTGCAGCATTTTTTATAGGATAAGAGTTTCTCAAAGCTGCCAGAACGGTGGAGGAGAGGGGCTCTTATAAGAGGGGAATGTGAGAGATCACGGGAAAACGCCGGGGACGGAAGTCTCCGGCGTTTTCCTGCGCTTTTTTGCTCTATAGGAAATACCGTGTTACATTAAAGTGTGAAAGCTATGATTCCTATAGAGCAAAAAGCCCCTCCGGGGGATCGCACTGCGGCGGAATGGAATCATGTCGCTAAAGCGACCCGCCGCAGGCGGAGAATCCTACTTCGCAGGATTCTTTCTTGTTGTGGAGAGCCAAAAAGAGCCGCCACTGGCAGCTCTTTTCGGACATAACAAGGTTGGACAATTGATTATTCGAAACAGTCGATGGTATCTTCTGTCGCGATGGTGATAGGCACTTTAATGTAATAGGATGAGGGCTTCTGCTTCTTGATAATATAATCAAAGAGGATCTTGACGATCTGATAGCCCTGATTGGTGGCGCTCTGGCCGATGGCGAAGTCCACGGTGCCGTTCTGGAGTAATGTCAGGGTATCTGGAACCAGATCATGGCAGATGACCTTGATCTTGCCGGCCTTGCCTGCGATATCCAGAGCCGTTCCCACGCCGCCGATGCCGCCTCCGGTGATGTAGATGCCCTTCAGGTTCGGGTAACGGTTGCAGTATTCCAGCGTGTATTTGAATGCCTCGTCCTTACGGTCCTGATTTTCCTTGATATCTACGATGTGGAGATCAGGATAACGGGACGCCAGCTTTTCCTGGAAGCCCTTCAGTCTGCACTGGTGGCAGGACAAGCTGGTGGAGCTGATGATGACGCCGACTTCGCCGCCATCCGGCAGCAGATGCCCCATCAGGCCGCCTGCAGCCACGCCTCCCTGGACGTGATCCTGACCCAGAAAACAGAGGTCGTGGATGCCGTCGATCCGGGAATTGAAGGTCATGACCACGATTCCCTCGTCCACCAGTTGATTAATCTTATTCTTTACCTGTGTATCATCAATCGGAAATACGGCGATGCCGCTGTAACCGTTAATACTCATCTCATTTAAAATACTGATAAGCTCGGCTGCCTCCAGTGTCGTCAGCATCTTAACATCGATCTTCAGTCCGAAAGGTGAGAACTCGTCGGTAGCCTGCCGGATTCCTTTTAAAATAGCCTGAATGAACGGATTATAGTCTGGTGTCAGAACGATACCCAGCTTCGTAGGTTCCTTACTCTGCACCAGTGCCTTGCCGAGAAAGTTGGGTTGATAATTCAGCTCTTTGGCAATCTGAAGAATCTTCGCCTTGGTCTCAGCCTTCACGCCCGGACGATCATTTAAGACCTTGTCTACGGTGCCACGGGACACATTCGCCAGCTCAGCAATCTGTTTTATGGTAACACTCACTGTTTATTGCCCCCTGCATAGCATACTTTATACTTTTTATATACGTTGATTACAGCATATCAGAAAATTGTGCTCGTGTCTAGTTCTAAAAATGAAATATTTTCCCGAAATCTTCGAAAGCCTTGAAACAGCACGGAAATTGTGAAAAATAACTAAAAATATAAGCGATATCCTGTGAAAACTGTCTATTGATATGATGAAAAACCGATGTTATAATGAATTCAATAAATGAGCACGAGCACAAAAAAGAAAACATAAAGAATTCGGAAATGGCAGTTGATTACGAGCAAAATTCGAATCTTTTTTTAAAAACAAGTAGAGCACGAGCACAAAAAGAAATAAATGTAAGCCAACGGAAAGAAAGAGAGGAGATTTCGATATGAAGTTCGGAGTGGGACATGCGTACTGGGGAAACACAGGAGCGTGTGATATTGAAAAATACAAAAGAGTAGCAAAGAAGCTGGCAGACTTCGGCTTCGACATGTTTGAGGTGACAGCAGATCATATTTACCATATGAGCGAGAAAGAACTGGCAGAGTTAGACGCAGTGGCAAGAGAGTATGGTTTGACACTTTCCACCAACAGCGGCCCTGCAAAAGAGTATGACCTGTCTTCCCCGGATGAAGCAGTGAGAAAGAACGGTCTCGAGTACTTCACACAGATCGTCAGGAACATGGCGGCCATTCATTCCCCGGTTCTGGCAGGCGCTATTTATTCTTTCTGGCCCAGCGATTTCGCTTATACCGATAAAGAGGCAGCCTGGGAGCACAGCATTCCGCTTCTTCGGGAACTGGGTAACCGGGCAGAGGCTTACGGTATCGACTGCGCGCTGGAGGTTCTGAACCGTAACGAGACTTATATCCTGACAGACTGTGCAGAGGCCATCGAGTACTGCAATCAGATAGGGAAGAAAAATGTCAATATCCTGCTGGATACCTACCATATGAATATCGAAGAGGACGACATGTGCGGCGCTATCCGCAACGCGGGCGATATGCTGGGTCACGTCCATGTGGGCGAGAATAACCGGAAGCTTCCTGGTATGAATAACAGCCTTGACTGGGCAGGTATCGGACAGGCCCTTCGAGACATCCACTATGATAAGGGCGTGGTAATGGAGCCGTTCCTGTTCCGGGGCGGAGACGTAGGATATAGCTGCAGAGTATGGAGAGACCTGAGCAATGGAGCAACACAGGAGCAGTTGGACGAATATCTGAAGACATCTCTGAAATTCCTGAAAGAGAAGTTTGAGGCATAAGCAGGAGGTAAAAACAATGGCTGAAATCGTAACGATGGGTGAATTACTCTGCGAGATCATGAGACCCACAGAAAACGTAGAATTATATGAGACCGGATACTTCCGGGGCCCCTTCCCCAGCGGAGCACCGGGAATCTTCATCAGCACAGCAGCGAGACTTGGCTGCTCTGCAGGCATCATCGCCGGAGTCGGCAGGGATGATTTCGGAAAGAACATCCTGGATCGCCTGAAAAAGGACGGCGTAGACGTGAGCAGAGTGCTGGAGAGCGACAAGGGTTCCGCAGGAGTGGCATTTGTTACCTACTATTCTGACGGCGAGCGGAAATTCATCTTCCATGTGGACGGAACCCCGGCGGTAGAGCCGAAGGCTCCGGCAGACCTGAAGGGTCTGGAGGATACGAAATATTTCCATATTATGGGATGCTCTTTGATGTCTTCTCTGGCATTCGGAAAAGAGATTGTCAAGGCCATGAACATGTTCGCGGAGCAGGGTACGAAGATTAGCTTCGACCCGAATATCCGTATGGAGATGCTTCACGACCCGACCGCCATGGACCTGGTACAGGAAGTGTTCCGCAATTCCAGTATCTTCATGCCGGGCGTGTCTGAGCTGAAGCAGTTTACCGGCAAAGATAACATCGAGGATGCAGTAAAGGCAGCCTTTGAAAATGAGAAGCTGGAACTTCTGGTTCTGAAGAATGGTTCCAAGGGATCCCAGATTTACAGCCGCGAGGGTCTGGTGGAAACCATGGGTGTATACAAGGTAGAGCAGGAGGATGCCACCGGCGCGGGCGACAGCTTCGACGCAGCGTTTATCTGCGGGCTGGCACAGGGCAGAAGCCTGAAGGAAGCGGCTCAGATGGGAGCAGCCGCAGGTGCTCTGAACGCAGCAGCTTTCGGACCGATGGAAGGAAAGATTTCTCCTGAGACGGTTCGTGAAATGATAGAAAACAACAGATAGAGGTGAAGAATATGGGAGATTATCGCTTGGAGGTACGTGGACTGCACAAACGGTTCCCGGGCGTCTATGCTGTTAAAGATGTAAGTTTTCAGATAGCGCCGGGTGAGGTTCACGCTCTGGTAGGCGAGAACGGAGCCGGAAAATCCACATTGATGAAAATGATTACCGGAGAGTATATGCCGGACGAAGGTGTGGTTCTTCACAACGGAAAAGAAATTCATCCGAAATCCATCTCTGATTCCATCAAAGAAGGAATCGCCATGATTCATCAGGAACTGGCGCCGCTGCCGGAGATGAACAACGCGCAGCTGCAGGCTGCTGAGTCTCAGGGAAGAGACCTGATCCTCATCGGTACCGACGTAATTCCGGATACTCTTCAGGCAGTAAAGGATGGCCGTGTAGCAGGTTCCGTACTTTAGGACGCAAACACACAGGCAAGCACAGCAGTAGACGTAGTTGTTAAGGTAGCGGCAGCCCCGCTTTCTTTTTGAAATTTTCTTGAGATTTTTTTCCGGGCAGGAAAACCCTTTGGAGGTTGCGCTTTTTCGGAATCCGGGGTATGATAAGTAAGGTAAGAAAAGACAACACTGAATCAGACGAGGAGGAACGATCATGTCATTTGTTACATCAGAAAAGATGCTTTTGGACGCACAGAAAGGCGGCTACGCCGTAGGCGCTTTCAATGTGGAGAATATGGAGATGGTCATGGCTGTTATCTCAGCGGCGGAGGAGCTTCGGGCCCCGCTGATGCTGCAGACTACGCCGTCCACCATCAAGTACGCGGGACTGGATATGTATCTGGCTAATGTAAAGGCAGCCGCTGAGCGTGCCAGCGTTCCGGTGTGTCTGCACCTGGATCACGGCGACAGCTTTGACCTGGCGATGCGCGCATTACGGACAGGCTACACTTCCATCATGATTGACGGTTCCCACAATGTGTTTGAAGAAAATATAGCAGTGACCAAGGCTGTAGCAGACGCCTGCAGACCCTCCGGAATACCGGTGGAGGCTGAGCTCGGTAAGGTCGGCGGCAAAGAGGACGATCTGGACGGCGGCGAGGGCAATGGCTATACCGATCCGCTGGAGGCAAAGGAATTCGTGGAGCGCACCGGCGTGACTTCCCTGGCCGTAGCCATCGGAACGGCTCACGGTGTATACAAGGGAGTGCCGAAGCTGGATCTGGATCGCCTGGCTGAGATCCGGAAAGTCGTAGATATTCCGCTGGTACTGCATGGCGCAAGCGGACTTTCCGAGGAGGCAGTCGTAGAGAGCATCAAGCGCGGTATCTGCAAGGTGAACTTCGCTACCGAGCTTCGTATCGCTTATACCGACGGCGTAAAGGAATTCCTGGCAGCGAACCCGGACGCTTTCGATCCGAAGAAGTACGGCAAGGTAGCCATGGAGCACGTAAAGGCCATCGTGGAGACACGTATGAAGATGTGCGGCTGCACTGGCAGAGTATAATTCATAAGAAGAACCAAGCGCGGGGACTGTGTAAAACCAGTCTCTGCGCTAAAATTCTAATTGGAAATAACTGGGAGAAAGAAAAGTGAACGTGAGAACCATGCAGACAGACCGCAGGCGGCAGCACCTGATTTTTATCGGCCTGTTTCTTTTATTACAGATCATTTTTATCGCGAGGAGCTTCTGGGGCTTCAATACAGCCGACGAGATGTATTTTATCGGCTGCTCCGAGCGGATATTCCGGGGGGAAAAGATTCTGATTGATGAGTGGAATCCCACCCAGCAGCTCTGTACCTTTCTGCTGCATCCCATCTATTGCCTGATCCGGACTGCCATGGGGACCACAGAGGGCATCGTGATGGCCAGCCGGTTTGTTTATCTGGCCTACTCGGCGGTACTGACCCTGTTTTTCTATCTGCGGTTCCAGCGGCGGGGTTACGCCTCCTTCGGACCCGTGTTCCTGTTCGCAATTTTTGCCCCCTTCAGTATTTGCGCCATGTCCTACAATTCCATTGAATTCGGACTGCTGCCGGTGCTCCTGGCGGTTCTCTCGGCCCGGATGGAACATTCGGTGCCGGAATACATTCTGTGCGGCATCCTGATGGCCATGATTGTGCTGGCGAATCCTTTCGCCATCCTGATGTATGTGGCTTACGGCCTGCTCTGCCTGGTGGTGACCCTGCGGCACAGAAAGCGGGGAACCCGGCCGGAGGGAGCACTGCAGTTTCAGAACTTTCTCTGGATGACGTTGGGGGCCTGTATCATTCTGGCACTCTTCCTGGCCTTTATCTTTCAGCGGGGAACCCTGGCGGAGATGGTGGCCAATGTGCCGCATATCGTGGGCGATTCCGAGCATCAGCAGGGCTACTGGTACAAGACCTGGCGGTATTTCCATCTGTGCTTCAAAAATTACCGCTGGATGTTCGTGGGGCTGGGCGTAGTGTACCTGGCCACAGGACTGGACAGAATGCGCTGTGAGCACGGGCTGCGGTACATGATTCTGGCGTCCCTCTGCGTGGTGCCGTACCTGTTTTACTATACCTTTATTTTTGAAAATATTACTGTGAATTATCAGATGCTGCCGCTGGCTTTCTGGTGTCTGGAGGCCTATCTGGTCACGGAAAAAAGGGATAAGCGGCTCTTCTGCTGGTGGTATCTGCCGGCCATGGTGTTCACATTGCTGGTTCAGTACGCCACCAATACGGGAATTGTGACCCTGAGTGTGGCCTACGGCATGTGCTCCTGGGTGGGTCTTCTGTTCGTGGCGGACTGGATCCGGGAGGAGAAGGCCCGCAGAAAGCCGGGAACCGGCTGGAGGGCGGTGTGCGTCTGTTCGGCTCTGGTGATTGGATTCCAGTTTTTTGGCACGTTCTTCCTGCGGATGACCTACGACTGGGGCGACGAGCGGGGCTGGAAGCTGACCGCCCAGATGAAGCGCGGCCCTCTGAAAAATGTGTTCACGACGCCGGAGATGGCGGAGTGGTACGGGAAGGTACTGGATGAGATCGATAGGTTGGATCTGACGGAAAAGGATGAGCTGATGGTGGTGGGCGTGGCCCCCTGGATCTATCTCTACACGGACGCGGGCTGCGGCAATTATTCCACCTGGCAGGTACACGAGGGCAGCACCCAGCTTTACGACTACTATGACCTGCACCCGGACAAATTCCCGGACGTGGTCTATATGGCCCATTGGGCGGAGGAGTTCATGGCCTGCGATCTGTCCCACCTGTTTACGGACAGGGAGTACGAGACGGTGTATCAGGGAACCGGCACGGTACTGATGTCGCCGGAGCGGGCCGCAGTCTTCCGCGCAGAGACAGGAAACTGATTGGAAATAACAGAAAATGAGAGACGAGGGGCGTCGGAGGGATCCGACGGCCCTTTTGTTTACAAAAAGTTTATATTTTTTCGAGAGAGTTTTGGAGCATGGAGCGGACGGATATGCTATAATAAATAAGTATCTGAAGCTTTTCGGAGCAACGGATAAAACTGTAATTTTTGTAAAATAAGAGGAAACGTCATGAAACTCAAGACAAAACTTCTGATTACTTTTTTAATTCTGATTCTGGCCCCGATTATGTTCACGGCGCTGGCCTTCTTCGGCATCAGCCGCTACCAGATGAATGCGGTTAAGAAGCTCTATGGCATAGAGAATACCAGCTATGAGACCCTGTCCAACACGCCGGCCATGCTGAGCCGGATTACCAGGGACGCCTATGCGGGAATGAAAGCCAAGGCGGGAACCGATCCGGACGCCTTTCTGGATGCGGAATATCTGGATTCCCTGAATCTGGATCTGGAAGCGCGATATTCCTTTCTCGTGGTAAGAAAGGCAGATACGTATATTTTTGTGGGAAATGATAACGACTTCGATCAGGAGGAGCTGCTGGACAGCCTTCCGGATTACCGGACCCATAACTCGGATCAGGATGTGGGGACTTATATCGGCGGGAATCTGCAGGCTCTGGTGAAGCAGCTGGATTTCTCTTTCAGCGACGGAACCCGGGGAACGGCCTTTATCGTGACATCCATCGGCAGCATGATTCCGGAGGTGGAATCTATGGTGGTAGACAGCGTCCTGGTGCTGGTCATCATTCTGGTTTTCACCAGTCTGATTCTGACAGCTTGGATCTATAAGAGTATCGTTACGCCGATTCATCATCTGCAGGTGGCGACCAAGAAGATCACCGACGGAAATCTGGATTTTGAGATGCCGGCGGGCGGTGATGACGAGATTGGCGAGCTCTGCACGGACTTTGAGGAGATGCGGCGGCGTCTGAAGGAATCTGCTGAGGAGAAACTGGAGTCCGAGAGGCAGAATAAAGAGCTGATCAGCAACATTTCCCATGATCTGAAGACGCCGATCACGGCGGTGAAGGGTTACGTGGAGGGTATTATGGACGGCGTGGCGGATACGCCGGAGAAACAGGAAAAATACATCCGTACCATTTACAATAAGGCCAATGATATGGAGCGGCTGATTAATGAGCTGACCTTCTATTCCAAGATTGACACAAACCGGATTCCGTACACCTTCGATCACATCAATGTGAACGCTTATTTTGCGGACTGTGTGGAGGAACTTTCCCTGGAGCTGGAGGAGCAGAATATCGAGCTGGCCTACTTTAATTATGTGGATGAGGACGTGCAGGTCATCGCCGACGCGGAGCAGATCAAGCGCGTCATCAACAATATTGTCAGCAATTCGATCAAATACATCGACAAACCCAAGGGCTATATCAATATCCGTGTCAAGGACGTGGGCGATTTCGTCCAGGTGGAGATTGAGGATAACGGTAAGGGCATCGCCACCAAGGATCTGCCGCTGATCTTCAACCGGTTCTACCGGACCGACGCGTCCCGCAATTCGTCCAAGGGCGGAAGCGGCATCGGCCTGTCCATCGTAAAGAAGATTATCGAGGATCACGGCGGCAAGGTGTGGGCTACAAGCAAGGAACATACAGGAACTGTCATGTACTTTGTTCTTAGAAAATATCAGGAGGTACCGGCAACATGAATAAAATTTTGATTGTAGAGGATGAAGAGGCCATTGCGGATCTGGAGAAGGATTATCTGGAACTGAGCGGCTTTGAGGTTGAAATCGCGTCGGACGGCACTCTCGGTCTTAAGAAAGCGCTGGAAGAGGAATTCCAGCTGGTGATTCTGGATCTGATGCTGCCGGGCGTGGACGGCTTTGAGATTTGCCGTCAGATTCGCGAGGTAAAGAATATTCCGATTATCATGGTTTCGGCCAAGAAAGACGATATCGACAAAATCCGTGGCCTGGGTCTGGGCGCGGACGACTATATGACCAAGCCCTTCAGTCCCAGCGAGCTGGTGGCCCGGGTAAAGGCACATCTGAACCGCTACGAGCGTCTGGTGAGCAGCAATGTAAAGGAGAACAGTATTATCGAGATCCGCGGCATCAAGATTGACAAAACCGCCCGCCGGGTCTGGGTCAACGGGGAAGAAAAGAACTTCACTTCCCGGGAATTCGATCTGCTGACCTTCCTGGCGGAGAATCCGAACCACGTATTTACCAAGGAAGAACTATTCCGGAAAATCTGGGATATGGATTCCGTGGGAGATATTGCGACGGTGACGGTGCATATTAAGAAGATTCGGGAAAAGATAGAAGTGAATTCCGCGAAGCCCCAGTATATTGAGACTATATGGGGCGTGGGTTACAGATTCAAGGTCTAACAAAACGAGCCCCATATAGTCTGCTCCGCAGGAATAAAGTGCTACGCGCACGGCGATGGGGCGTGGGTTACCGGTTCAAAGTCTGATAAAACGAGCCCCATATAGTCTGCTCCGCAGGAATAAAGTGCTACGCGCACGGCGATGGGGCGTGGGTTACCGGTTCAAAGTCTAACAAAACGAGCCCCATATAGTCTGCTCCGCAGGAATAAGTGGAGCTGCCACGATTAAAATCGTGCAGCTCCTTTTTGCGTACTTAGAATTTATTTATGCAGCTCCCCGTTCCGGTACCGTGTCAGCAGCGCCTGGATTCTGTCGTAAGGATCCAGAAGGTCGCTGATGGATACGTCGTGGTTCAGGGTGTCGATGAGCAGAGCGATGTACTTGCTCATATCGCAGTCTACATAATACGGGCGGCTCAAGAGCTCCGGAGTCTGGTATACCAGGTTGGTGGAAAAGAGCTTCGTCATGAGGCCGTCCTCATAGGCCTTGTCGAACTCAGCCAGGCCGTTGGTGAACAGGGCGAAGGTGCAGAAGACAAAGATGCGGTTAGCGCCGCGGCTCTTCAGTTCCTTCATAACCTCGATCATGCTCTCGCCGGAGGAAATCATATCGTCCACGATGATCATATCCTTGCCCTCAATATCGGAGCCCAGGAACTCATGAGCTACGATGGGGTTGCGGCCATTTACCACACGGGTGTAGTCGCGGCGCTTGTAGAACATACCCATATCCAGACCCAGCACATTGGCCAGATATACGGCGCGGGACATGCCTCCCTCATCCGGGCTGATGACCAGCATGTGGTCGCTGTCGATCTGCAGACCCGGCGTGTTGTTCAGAAGTCCCTTAACCAGCTGATAAGCCGGGGTGACAGTTTCGAAGCCGTGGAGCGGAATCGCGTTCTGTACGCGGGGATCGTGCGCTTCGAAGGTGATGATGTTCTCGACGCCCATGGCAACCAGCTCCTGCAGAGCCAGCGCGCAGTCCAGAGACTCACGGGAGTTCCGCTTATGCTGGCGGCTCTCGTAGAGGTAGGGCATAAATACGGTGATACGGCGGGCTTTTCCGCCGATGGCAGCGATGACGCGCTTCAGATCCTGGAAATGGTCGTCCGGGGACATGTGGTTGGTGTAATTGTACAGGTTGTAGGTCAGGCTGTAATTACAGACATCCACCATCAGATACAGGTCATTTCCGCGGACAGAGGCCTTGATGGAACCTTTTCCTTCTCCGGAACCAAATCTGGGCGTGTAGGCCTTGATGAGATAGGAGTCACGCTCATAGCCGGTGAAAGCGATGTTGGACTTGTGCTCCAGATCGTTGCTGTGACGCCACTCGACCAGATAGTCGTTGACCTTTTTGCCGAGCTCCTCACAGCTCTTTAAGGGGATCAGGCCCAGGGACCCGACGGGAATAGTTTCGAGAACACGCTGGCTGCGCTGCAATAACATAATTGTTACCTCCGTAAATTTATGAGTGATGATATAATTTTTTCTTAATTCGGATGTCGCTTCCAGGCAGCTGACGAATCGTGTAGCTGCTGATGATCCGCGACAGAGTGCGCTCAGAATAGATGCTGCGGAGCGCTTCCATATCCAAATTCGAAGAAATCAGCGTGGACTTCTTCCGGAGAATCCGTTCATTGATGCACAGGAAGAACTGCGATACCGTAAAAGAATTGGGCAGCTCTGTTCCCAGATCGTCGATGATCAGAAGATCACAGTCGAACAGATAGGGATAAGTCTGCTGATAATTCTGTGCGTTCCGTTCGCCTCCGAAGGCAGCCTTGGACAGCATATCGAAGAGCTGGAAGGCAGTCAGATAGACCACGGAATGGCAGGTGTCCATCAGCTCTTTGGCGATACAGTTGGACAAAAAGGTCTTGCCTGTACCGACGGCTCCCAGGAGGAGCAGGTTCTGGAACTGCGTATCAAAGTTCTCAATGAAAAGCCGGGCTTCCGCCACCGTGCGGCGCATGGAATCCCTCTCATCGCCATCATACCAGTTATAGGAGAAGGTGTCAAAGTTTTCCTGCTTTAAAACTTCATTTAAATTGGACTGATGATATAATAAATCAATTTCCGCCTGCAAAAAGCAGTGGCACTTGTCGGAACCGATGTAGCCGGTGTCCTTGCAGTCCGGGCAGACATAGACCGGTTCCAGAGAGGCCGGGGTCAGGCCGTGGGCGGAAAGCAAGGCGTTCCGCTGCTCCTGGAGGTTCTTCAGACGGCTCTTAAGATCGGCGCGTCTGGCAGGATTCTCCTCCACCGCAGAGCGCACCAGGGCGGCCTGACAGGCCGTAATATCGGCGTCCAGGGGGGCGAGCTCCGGGACGTCCTTCTGTATCTGTTCCATGCGCTCTTCGTATTCCTGGCGGCTTCGGGCCTGCCGGGCTGCGTACATGCGCATAATGGAATCGTACTGGGTGTTCATAAGAGACATAAGGCGTCCTCCGGTTATTGGTTAATGAGCTGCTTTTCCAGCTCCTTAAAATCATAGTCGCGTTCCTGAAAATTGTGGAAACGGTTGGGCGAGGCAGGCCGTTTGGGAGCTGCAGGCGCAGCCTCTTCTTTGGCCTTCCGGGTGCTCCGGTTCTGGTCGGTGCTTTGGATATCGCTTAGGGACTTCACGCCCTGCTTCTTCCAGGAGGCCAGAATCTTATCCGTGTAGGGAAAGCTGGGCTGATGGATAGCCGCCATGGTGCGGCTGCAGGCCTCAGAAATCACTTCCAGGGAGAAACCGTAGTCCTTGAGCCATTTATCCATACAGGTGATCTCTGCGTCTACCGGATTGCGTCCTGCGATGCCGAAGGCCTTCAGGATCTTGAAATAAGCCCGGTTAAAGATGGTCACCTGCTCCCTGGCCTGGGTTACAGTGACACAGCCTGCCTGATGCCAGGCACGGGCCGTCGCCTCTATGTAGTGGATACTTTTATGTCCGCCTGATACGGAGTATTCTACGAGATATTCTATCAGAGACGAACTGAAGCCGAAGATATCGTGCAAATCGAGAATCTTGCTGACCTCGGTGGAGCTTAAGGGCTTGCCCAGATACTGCTCGCAGATGAAGAGGAGCTGTTGGGCCTCGTCCGGGGTCAGGGGATCCTTCGGAAGGATGGCGGAGGGCGTCGATGACGCTATGGGCGGGACAGAACCGGCGGCGGTCTGCGCAGCCGCGGCCGTTTGGCCGATTGCAGCTGCGGACTGCGAAGCCACAGGAGTCTGCGTTTCTGTCTTTACATTGCCTGCTTCCGGTTCATTCACAATCTGAATGCCTGTCAGATTTTGGGAATTGTCATACTGGAGCTTCAGAAGCTTCATTCGCTCCCAGTATTTCAGCGCCCTGCGCACATCGCTCTCAGTATTCTCGAATTTATTGGCGATGAGTTCGATGGACAGCTCCTGGGTGTCTGACTTCAGACAGCGCAGAAGATACAGATAGATTTTCACATATTCGCCGTTGGCTTCCGGCATATAGTTGTCCAGAAAAAGATTCGACACCAGGGTATGTCCGTGGTCACCGTCTCCGTGTAATACAAATCCGCTCATGCTGCACTCCTGAATCAAAAAAGGTTACTGTTTACGCTCTTTTTAAGCTCCTCTATTGTAGCATAGAATCGAAAAAAAGAGAACAGGCTTTTTTGACAGAGGCTCTCCCCGGGATGTGTATAAGCTAAAATGTGGATAATGTGGATAACTTTGTGGAAAAATATTATTTGCAACCGGAAATGGGACTGGAAAAACCCGGGAACCCTGTAAAACAGGCGAAAACAGCGGATTTACATAATAAATTGCGAAATCTTTATGTCAACAGATTGTCCACAAAAAAATCCACATGCTTTGCGGGGAGAAAACACCCGAAAGCATGTGGATAATGTGGATAACTATTTTTCAAGCAGCGTTTCGCCGATATCTATCACGTTTCCGGCACCCATAGTTATACACAGGTCGCCGTGCATACATTTTTCCAATAAAAAATTCTCAATTTCTTCAAAGCTGGGGAAATAGTAGGCGTCAGTGCCCAGTTCCCGGATGCGGTCAGCCAGCTGCCTGGAGCTGATGCCTAAGGTATCGGTCTCCCGGGCTGCGTAGATATCTGCCAGCACCACATGATCGGCCAGGGTCAGCGCCTCAGCAAACTCGTTGAAGAAGGCCTTGGTACGGGTATAGGTGTGGGGCTGGAACACGCACCAGATCTCCTTGTGGGGATAGTGCTGCGCCGCATGGAGGGTCGCCCTGATCTCCGTCGGGTGGTGTGCATAATCGTCGATAATGGTGAAGCCGTTCACCTCGCCCTTGTACTGGAAACGGCGGTCCGTGCCGGAAAAATTCATCAGGCCCCTGCGGATGGTCTCAGGAGCAATCTTCAGAGAGTCTGCCAGGGCGATGGCCGCCAGGGCGTTCAGCACGTTGTGCCCGCCCGGCACGTTCAAATGGTACTCCTGACCCGGTTCGCCGTGCTTCACCACACGGAAGGCGGCGTGAGCCAGCTCATCATAGGACACATTTTCCGCATGATAATCGGCGTCTGCAGTAGAACCGAAGGTCACGACGCGGCAGGCCAGCCCCTCGCTAATCTCCTGATAATTTTCAATGTCGCTGTTGATGATCAGAAGACCATTTTCCGGCAGCAGTCCCGCGAATCGGTGGAAGGAATGACGGATATCCGCCAGATCCTTGAAGAAATCCATATGGTCCTCTTCTATATTTAATATAATCCCGATGGTCGGGAAGAAGTGCAGGAAGCTGTTGGTATACTCACAGGCCTCGGTCAGGAAGGTGTCGGAGCCGCCCACCCGGATATTGCCACCGATGGCAGGCAGGATGCCGCCCACGGAAATGGTGGGATCGGCCTCGGCAGCCAGCAGAATCGTGGAAATCATGGACGTGGTTGTGGTCTTGCCATGGGTGCCGGATACCGCAATCGCTTCTTTATAATTGCGCATCAGCTGTCCTAGAAGCTCCGCTCTGGAAAGCATCGGGATGCCCCGCTCCTTTGCTGCCGTAAATTCCGGATTGTCCGGGTGAATGGCCGCCGTGTAGACTACGACCTCACAGTTCGACGGGATATTCGAAGCCTTCTGGCCGATGCCGATCTGCGCGCCAAGCTTCGCCAGGTGATCAGTCAGATCGGAAGTATGGCTGTCGGAGCCGGATACCGGAAAGCCCTCCTTCAGCAGAATCTCGGCCAGGCCGCTCATACTGATGCCGCCGATGCCGATGAAATGAATGGGTACCGGATTATGAAAATGAAGTTGATACATACTATACACATCCTCGTTTTTTCTATGGTTTTTGAATTTGCGTGCGCAGGAAGCCTGGAAAAATTCCAGATATTCCCTGTCACATTTTATATAGCAATAGTATAGCATTAGAGCAGAAAGTTGGCAAGGTTGGGCTTGGCAGAAAGACCTTTGTGCGATTTGTACCATCAGGCTCTGGAAATGAGTGGAAATCTCATATTGGTGTTTTGTGAAAAAACGGAAAAAATATACTGATATAGGGTTTTAATATGAATATTAAACAAGAAATTAACCTGATTTTAATACATAATAGATAATATGTCGAATTCTGGATTCTGAAACTGTCACAAAATGTTTAAAATAAAATCAAAATTTTCCAATTTCATGTTCACTATTTACAAATGGTATGGTATAATATGTTAGAAACCAGTGACAAATGGGGAGGATTTTTGTTACTGATTGGACAAAAAGATGGGACATGAATGAAAAACTTGGGCAAGAGGTGATTAGGTGATTAAGAAAGAAATGATAGCCATGCTGCTGGCTGGCGGTCAGGGAAGCCGTCTCGGGGTTTTAACTGCGAAAGTAGCGAAGCCCGCTGTATCTTTCGGTGGAAAGTACAGAATAATTGATTTCCCGTTGAGCAACTGCATCAATTCAGGTGTAGATACGGTCGGAGTTCTGACACAGTATCAGCCGTTGCGTCTGAACACCCATATCGGAATTGGAATGCCGTGGGATCTGGATCGCAACGTGGGCGGTGTAACTGTACTCCCGCCGTATGAGAAGAGTACAAACAGCGAATGGTATACCGGAACAGCCAATGCGATTTACCAGAATCTGGATTACATTGATACCTATAATCCGGATTACGTACTGATCCTTTCCGGAGACCATATCTATAAGATGGATTACCAGGTGATGCTGGATTTCCATAAGGAAAATAACGCGGACGTAACGATTGCCGTTATGCCGGTACCGATGGAAGAAGCCAATCGTTTCGGCATCATGATCACCGATGACAATAACCAGATTACAGAGTTCGAAGAGAAGCCGGAGCACCCCAGAAGCAATCTGGCTTCCATGGGTATCTATATCTTCAGTTGGCCGATCCTGCGGAATGCGCTGATTCAGCTTTCCAGCCAGCCAAACTGTGATTTCGGAAAACATATCATCCCGTACTGCCATGACAATGGCAACCGTCTGTTTGCCTTCGAGTTTAACGGCTACTGGAAGGACGTAGGAACCCTCGGTTCTTACTGGGAAGCGAACATGGAGCTCATCGATATCATTCCGGAATTCAACCTCTATGAAGAATTCTGGAAGATTTATACCAAGAGCGACGCCGTACCGCCTCAGTATGTATCCGCGGAATCCAAGATTGAGAAAAGCCTGATTACCGGAGGAGCCGAGATATACGGAGATGTATACAATTCTGTTATCGGCGCCGGCGTTACCATAGGAAAGGGCACAGTGGTGCGCGACTCCATTATCATGAAGAATACGACCATCGGCGAGAACTGTACTATCGACAGAGCCATCATCGCGGAAGAGGCTGAGATTTCCGACGGCGTACAGATGGGCATCGGCGAGGAGGTTCCGAACAAGGTACAGCCGAAGATTTACTCCTTTGGACTGGTTACTATCGGAGAGAATTCCTACATACCGCCTAATGTAAAGATAGGAAAGAACACCGCTATTTCCGGGGATACCACGCCGGATGATTACGACGAAGGCGTGCTGGCAAGCGGCGAGACATTAATAAAGGCAGGTGAACGGTAATGAGAGCGATAGGAATTGTACTGGCAGGCGGAAATAACCACCGAATGAGAGAGTTATCCAACAAGCGCGCCGTAGCGGCTATGCCCGTGGCAGGCAGTTACCGGAGCATTGACTTCGCGCTCAGCAACATGTCCAACTCCCATATCCAGAGAGTAGCAGTGCTGACACAGTATAACGCGCGCTCCCTGAACGAACACCTGAATTCATCCAAATGGTGGGACTTCGGAAGAAAGCAGGGAGGCCTGTATATCTTCACACCGACGATTACTGCAGAGAACAGCTCCTGGTATCGTGGAACTGCAGATTCCATCTATCAGAATCTGGACTGGCTGAAGAAAAGTCATGAACCATATGTAATCATCGCGTCCGGAGACGCAGTCTACAAGATGGATTACAATAAAGTGCTGGAATACCACATCGAGAAAAAGGCCGACATTACTGTAGTATGTAAGGACATGCCGATGGGCACCGATGTATCCCGCTTCGGCGTAGTGAAGACCGACGAAGAAGGGCGCATCACCGAATTCGAGGAGAAGCCGGTGGAGTCCCAGATCAGCACCATATCCTGCGGTATCTATGTGATCCGCAGAAGACAGCTCATTGAGCTGATCGAGAAATGTGCCCAGGAGGATCGCTACGATTTCGTGCGCGACATCCTGATTCGTTATAAGAACCTGAAGAGAATCTTTGCGTACCGTACCACAGATTACTGGAGCAACATCGCGTCCGTAGAATCCTACTACGAGACCAATATGGATTTCCTGAAGGCGGACGTCCGCAAATACTTCTTCAAGACCTACCCGGACGTATACTCCAAGGTGCTGGATCTTCCTCCGGCCAAGTATAATCCAGGCGCAGATGTGAAAAACTCACTGGTATCCAGCGGCTGTATCATCAACGGAACCGTGGAGAATTCCATCTTATTTAAGAAAGTGTTCGTGGGGAATAACTGTGTGATTAAAAACTCCATTATTCTCAACGAAGTGTATATCGGCGATAATACTTACATAGAGAACTGCATCGTAGAAAGTCGTGATACAATTCGTGCCAACTCTCGCTATATCGGTGAGCATGGGGTTAAGATAGTCGTCGAGAAAAATGAGCGTTACGTACTGTAACGACTGACGGCCCACAAGAGAGCACTGAAATGATAAACTGACCTGAAAAGGGCAGAAGAAAGGGGCAGGAAGTATGCAGATTACAGACGTACGCGTACGGAAGGTGTCAAAGGAAGGTAAGATGAAGGCCGTCGTGTCGATTACCATTGATGATGAATTTGTGGTTCATGATATCAAGGTGATCGAGGGCGAAAAAGGACTGTTTATCGCGATGCCGAGCAGAAAAGCGTCTGACGGAGAATACCGGGATATCGCACATCCCATCAACTCCGGCACCAGAGATCACATTCAGACAATCATTCTGGATAAGTACGAGGCAGCTTTGGTAGAGGCAGAAGAAGAGGCTTAGCTAGTGGAGCGAGATATAATGTAGGGGGAAGGCGTCGTCCGGAAGGGGCGGCGCCTTTTTTGCACGGTTGTGGAAGGGGACGCGAGGCGGAGGGTGTGTTGGGGACGAGCGTGCGGCGGGACAGATAGGGGGTGGGGGACACGCGGATTTCCCTACTCGTCGCAGGCGGCCGATCCGGGCTCATTCCTGCGCAACTCGGCCTCCGGCCTCAAACAGGCGCCCATGAGCCCTGCCAGCCTGCTCCTCCCTACGGGAAATACGCTAACGTCCCCCACCCCCTATCTGTCCCGCCACACTACGTAGTGAGGCCTCGCCCCTTGCCAACGCCGCAAAACTCCTGTATGATAGGAAAGAAAGAACCCTATCGACTCAAACAACCCGGAAGCACTCACGGCCTCAGGCCGCGGTGCTTCCCCCGGTAGTTCACCATAACCAGCTCTGTGGGATTCGGGAAATCAGGGTGTCCGTGAAACGTCCGAACACACGATTTCCGAACCCTGCAGAGCGTCCGTCATAGAAAATAGAAAAAGGAGAACCCCACCATGTATATCATCGCCGGCCTTGGCAACCCCACCGCACAATACGATCACACCCGCCACAACATCGGCTTTGACACGATCACGTATCTCGCCGACCGCTACCACATCTCCATGAACACCAAAAAATTCCAGGCCATCTGCGGAACCGGCATCATTGAGGGCCAGAAAGTCCTTCTTCTGAAGCCTCAGACTTACATGAACCTGAGCGGCAACAGCATCGGCGAGGCCGTGAACTTCTATAAGTTAGACCCCGCCACCGAAGTCATCGTCATCTACGATGACATCGCTCTGGAGCCCGGTTACATCCGTGTCCGTAAAAAAGGCAGCGCCGGTGGCCACAATGGCATCAAAGACATCATCGCCCACCTGGGCACCCAGGAATTTAAACGTGTCCGCGTCGGCGTAGGCGAAAAACCGAAAGACTACGACCTGGCCGCCTACGTCCTCGGCCATTTTACCCAGGAGGATCGCCAAAAAGTCGAAGAAGCCATCGCCCAGGCCGCGGACGCCGTAGAGCTGATGGTTCAGGATCGCACCGACGAAGCCATGAACCTGTATAATAAGAAAAAGCATGAATAAATAGTAACTAAGAGAAAGCAGTAACTATGAAGTAGCCTGAAGCACTTGCTGCTGAAGGCGTAAGAAAGTGATTCAGGAGTGCAAAATCCCATCAGTGAAGCTGATTTTCATGGATTTTGCATTATAACAGTTCAGGTACTGAACTGTTATGACTTATCAGAGGTGCAGCATGCAAGCATTTATCAAGCCCTTTCAGCAGCTTGGCGCCTACGGGCAGATCGCCGAAAAGCTGAAAAAAAATAAAGGAGTCCTCTGGATCTCCGGCTGCGTAGACTCCCAGAAGGTACACGCGGCCTGTGCCCTGTGGCAGGGCTATAGACAGAGGCTGATCATCACCTACAGCGAACAGAAAGCAAAGGAAATCTACGAAGACTGCCGGTATTTCGACCGGCAGGCCGTCCTCTATCAGGCGAAGGATTTCCTGTTTTTCCATGCAGACATGCAGGGTAACCTGCTGGTGCAGCAGAGAGTCCGCGCCCTGCAGGCCCTGCTTACCCGGGAAGAAGTCACGGTGATTACCACCTTCGACGGCCTGATGGATCGCCTGCGCCCCCTGAAAAAAGTGGAAGACTCCATTCTGTGTATCGGCCAGGACAGCATTGTCCAGATCGACGCCCTGGCGGAGAAGCTGAGCCGTCTGGGCTACGAACGGGAGATCCAGGTGGAGGCTCCAGGCCAGTTCGCCGTCCGCGGTGGCATCGTGGATATCTATGCCCTGACCGAGGACGCCCCCTGGCGGATCGAGTTCTGGGACGACGAGGTGGATTCCATCCGAAGCTTTGATGTGGAAAGCCAGCGTTCCATGGAAAATCTGGAAGAAATTGTCATTTATCCGGCGGCGGAACCAGTGCCCGATGAAAAAGAGGAGACCGTCAGCTTCTTGGACTATTTTGAACCGGGTAAATCCCTGATTTTCCTGGATGAGCCTACCCGGATTCTGGAAAAGGGCCGCACCGTAGAGAAAGAATTCGAGGAAAGCATGGCCAATCGGGCGGCCAAAGGAGAGGCCCTGCCCGAGGAGGCACGCCTCTTATATGGAAGCGAGGAGATCACGTCCCGCCTGAACCGGAGAAACTGCCTGGCCTTCAGCCTGCTGGAGCAGAAAGCGCCGGAATGGGAGGTCACAGGCCGCTATCAGATCGACGCCCGTTCCATCAATCCTTACAACAACAGCTTCCCCACCCTGGTGAAAGATCTGAAGCGCTGGAAGAAAGAAAAGTACGCCATCATCCTCATGTGTGCTTCCGGAACCAGAGCCAGGCGTCTGGCGGCGGATCTGCAGGACGAGGAGCTGAACAGCTTCTACAGCGAGGATCCCGGGCGCGTCGTGAACCCGTCAGAAATCATGGTGGTCCACGGCAGCCTGCACAGGGGGTATGAGTATCCGATGCTTCGCTTTGCTGTCATTTCCGAGACCGATATCTTCGGCCGGGAGAAGACAAAAAAGCGGAAGAAGCAGAAGACCTACGAGGGCCAGAAGATCCAGAGCTTCTCAGATATCAAGCCCGGCGACTATGTGGTGCATGAAAATCACGGTCTCGGCATCTACCGCGGCATTGAGAAGGTAGAAGTCGACAAGGTCATGAAGGACTACATCAAGATCGAATACGCCAAGGGCGGCAATCTCTACATCCTGGCGACCCAGTTGGAAATGATCCAGAAATACGCCGGATCCGACGCCAGAAAACCCAAGCTGAACCGCCTGGGCGGCAGCGAGTGGACCCGCACCAAGTCGAAGGTCCGTGGAGCTGTGCAGGAGGTGGCCAGAGATCTGGTGCTGCTCTACGCGGCCCGGCAGGAGAAGCAGGGCTATGTTTACGGCCCGGATACGGTCTGGCAGACGGAGTTCGAGGAGCTGTTCCCCTTCGAGGAGACGGAGGATCAGCAGCTGGCCATCGAAGCCACCAAGCGGGACATGGAGAGTACGAAGATTATGGACCGCCTGATTTGCGGCGATGTGGGTTACGGCAAGACCGAGATCGCTATCCGCGCCGCCTTCAAGGCTGTGCAGGAAAATAAACAGGTAGTCTACCTGGTGCCGACTACGATTCTGGCCCAGCAGCATTATAATACCTTCGTTCAGCGCATGAAGGATTTCCCGGTGCGCATCGACCTTTTGTCCCGGTTCCGCACTCCGGGCGAGATTAAGAAATCCATCACGGATCTGAAAAAGGGCTTCGTGGACATCGTCATCGGAACCCACCGGGTCCTGTCCTCCGATGTGGAATTCAAGGATCTGGGTCTTCTGATCATTGACGAGGAGCAGCGCTTCGGCGTAGCCCACAAAGAGAAAATCAAGAAACTTAAGGAAAATGTGGACGTCCTGACCCTGACTGCCACGCCGATTCCGCGAACCCTGCATATGAGCCTCATCGGCATCCGCGACATGAGTGTGCTGGAGGAAGCGCCCCAGGATCGTCTGCCGATTCAGACTTATGTGATGGAATATGACAGCGAGATGGTCCGTGCTGCCATCAGCCGGGAGCTGTCCCGGGGCGGCCAGGTGTATTATGTATACAATCGTGTCAATAACATCGCAGAGGTGGCGGCCCAGGTGGCCGGGCTGGTACCGGAGGCCACGGTGGCCTTCGCCCACGGTCAGATGAAGGAGCATGAACTGGAGCGCATCATGTTCGATTTTATCAACGGGGAAATCGATGTGCTGGTGTCCACCACCATTATAGAGACCGGCCTGGACATTTCCAACGCCAATACCATGATCATCCACGACGCGGATAACTTAGGGTTGTCCCAGCTCTATCAGCTCCGTGGCCGCGTGGGCCGTTCCAACCGGACTTCCTATGCCTTCCTCATGTATCGGCGGGATAAGATGCTCAAAGAGGTGGCCGAGAAGCGTCTGGGCGCCATCAAGGAATTTACGGAGCTGGGCAGCGGCTTCAAGATCGCCATGCGGGATCTGGAAATCCGGGGCGCGGGCAATCTGCTGGGCGAGCAGCAGCACGGCCATATGGAGGCTGTGGGTTACGATCTGTACTGCAAGATGCTGAACGAAGCCGTGAAGCGGGAAAAGGGCCTGGATGTGGATGAAGACGAGTTCCAGACCACGGTGGATATGGACATTGACGCCTATATTCCAAGCACCTACATCCGCAGTGAAAGCCAGAAGCTGGACATCTACAAGCGCATTGCCGGGATCGAGACCTTCGAGGAGAGTGAAGACATGCAGGATGAGCTTCTGGATCGTTTCGGCGATCTTCCGAAGGCCGTACAAAATCTTCTTGCCGTAGCCTGTCTGAAAATCAGGGCTCACAACGTATATGTTAAAGAGATTGTTGAGAAACCCGATGAGATACGGCTGGCTCTGTATGAGAAGGCAAGACTGAACCCGGCGGCATTCCCGGAATTTCTGGCCCGCTTCGACGGAAGGATGAAATTCATCAAAGGCGAGAAACCGGCATTCTATTACCGCAGACAGAAGAACAGCCGCGGCGAGGAGGCAGATCCCCTGAAGCTGGCGGAGAGCATCCTTGAACAAATGCAGGAATTGCTGGAGGATCGTACATGAGAAAAAATTTAAAGAAGCTTGGAATCCTTGTGGTGCTGGCGGCAGTGACGGTGATCGGCTGCGGGAAACGGGAAGCGTCCGTTCCGCGGGCGCTGGAGCAGGAGACCGGAACGGCCCTGGCCACCCTGGGCGACGAACCCATTTACCTGGAAGAGGCCCTGTTCTATACCCGGATGCTGCAGGAGCAGTGGGAATACGCCTACTATGAAAGCTTCGGGGAGACCCTGTGGCAGCAGGAGGCCGACGACAGCGGCCAGACCCTGGCGGAGCTTCTGAAGAGCAGCGTGCTGGACACCCTGACGGAGCTCCATCTTCTGTGCGCCCACGCGTCCGAGTATGGCGTGACACTGACCGACGAGGAGCAGGAGCAGATTGCCTTCCGGGCACAGAATTTTATGGAAAATAACACAGAGGCGGTGCTTAAGGCTGCCGGGGCGGACCGGGAGAGTGTGGAACGCTATCTTACCCGCAACGAGCTGGCGGGTAAGGTGGCTGAGGCTATCCGGGCGGAATACGAGCCGGAGATAAGCGAGGAAGAGGCAAGGGTCGGCAGGCTGACCTACGCACTGTTTTCCAACACAGGACTCTATGATCTGGAGGGCAATTACACCCCATTTACAGAGGAAGAGCTTCAGAAGATTCAGAAGGACGCGGAGAATTTTGCGGCTCTGGCGGCAGAGCTTGGCGATATTTCAGCGGCGGGCGAACAGTACCCCCATACGGTCATCGACGTGTATTTTAATGAAGAGACCGACGGCGGAGCCCACCCGGATGTGGCGCAGAAGGCCCGGGAGCTGCCGGTGGGCGGCGTGTCGGAGGTCGTCACCACGGAGGAAGGCTGGTATGTGATACAGCATGTCTCCGATCTGGATGAGGACGCCACCGCGGACCGACTGGAGGAACTGAAGGAATCCGCGAAGCAGGAGCATCTTAAGAGTCTGGAGGACGCCTGGGCGGAAGAGACACCGCTTCAGGTGGACGAAAAAGTCTGGGATACGGTACAGGTAGACGGGCTCGTCACAGAGATTGGCGGAGACGGAACCCACTCCTGAAAATGAAGTTGTGAAAACAAGGTGAAATCTCGAGGGAAACACAAGAAAGCCTTGCCCGCAGCGACAAAAACGGCTATAATAAATCCAGAATGGTTACTGTTCACTTCGTTTTCAGTAACGCGCTTCGCGATGCACAGAAATCGCATCTTATGCGATTTCGCGCTGAAGAACCCGGGATTTCCGCGCAAAATGTGCGGAAACACCTCGCGGAATAGTGTAAGTGGATAGTAGTTTCAGAATACCTCGCTTTTTCATAGAGGCGGGCAGGAAAGGATTTACAAAAATGATGAAAAAAGGAATCGCAGTTCTGGCAGCCGGACTGATGCTTACGGGCGCGCTGGCAGGATGTGGAAAAAGCAATACGCTGGACGGTACACAGACCGTGGCAGTGATGGACGAGACGACCAATGTGCCCCTGGGAGAGGTAAGCTTCCTGCTCCGCTATCAGCAGGCGCAGATGGAGTCCTACTACGGATCCATGCTGGGTATGACCAATGTATATGGCCAGGACCTGTCCGGTACCGGCACCATATACGGCGAGACCGCAAAAACAAGCCTGATGGAGCAGTTCAATCAGATGTATGTGCTGGAGGCTGAGGCAGAGAACTATGGCGTGGAAGTCACGGATGACGAAAAGACAGCGATTGCTGACGCAGCAGCTCAGTTTATGAAGGATAATGACACCAAGGTGCAGAACGCCCTGGGCGTGACCGAGGCGGATGTGGAGCATGTGCTGACCCTGATGACCATTCAGGAGAAGATGTTCGCGCCGCTGACCGTGGATGTGGATACGGAGGTTTCTGATGAAGAAGCGGCGCAGAAGCGCATCGTCTATGTATACATGTCCACCGCAGGTACCGAGACAGACGATGACGGCAATACCATCGATCTGACCGACGAGGAGAAGGCGGCGAAGAAGCAGGAGCTTCAGGATATCCTGGACGCGGCCAGGGAGAGCGGCGACCTGAAGGCAGCCGTGGACGCGGCCAATGAGAACCGGGATGAGAACTCCAAGCTCTCAGCCAGCGAGACCACTTACGGCGCGGACAGCACCACACCGGCCGAGGAGGTACGCACTGCTGCAGACGCACTGAAGGACGGCGAGCTCGCTGAGATCGTGGATACAGATACCGGATACTACGCGGTACAGATGGTCAGCACCTTTGACGAGGATGCCACAGCCAATAAGAAGGATTCCATTGTGACCGAGCGCAAGAACACTCTGTATCAGGAGAAATGCACGGAACTGGAAGAGGGACATGCTTTCGAGACCAGGGACGACGTGCTGGCGGATCTGACCTTTGACCGCATCTATAAACTGAACACCGAGACTGCGGAGGAATAATATCATTATGGGAAAAGAGAGACTGGAACAGAATCTCATTGACCAGATGAAAGAGGCCCAGCTGAAGCTCGGGTTTGAAGAGGAGACCATGAGGCTTTACTACCCCGTGGCCTCCTTGAATCTTTTACTGGGAACAAATTGTGAGACAGCGAAGGAAATGGTAACGGAGCTTACGGCTCTATTTGCAGATAGAAAGAGCGTGCTGGGAGCTATGAGCTTCCGGGTAAGCGCAGGCCGCATCGAGGTCAGCGTGCCGCCGGAGGGCGCAAAGTACGTCCATGAGCACATGGGCGACGTGGCCTTCCTGAAAGCCATCATTGACCTGTTTTCCAATCCCCACGATAAGAGCGTGGGGGATGTGAAGGCGGTCTTCGAGAAGTTCGGTGCTTACGTGTGCGAGGAGATGCCGGAGGGCTCGGACTTTGACGAAGCCCTGCATTTCGAGGATCCGTCCGTGGACGAGTACTATTACTGTGTAAAGGAAGAGATGGGACACCTCATTTACCATCGCTTCCTGAAAGAGGATTACCAGAAATTGTTGTAACAATTTTGTAAAAAATTCGGCCCGGGCGGTTGAAAACTACAAATATAGGTGTTATATTATATAGGACAATGACTGCTAATCCAAAGCAGCAGAAATAAAGCCCCGATAAAAGGGGCCGAGGAACAAATGAGGAGGTATTATGAAAGCGAAACGAGTGGGGGCATTACTGCTCTCTGCGGTTCTGACTGTGTCGTTGCTTGGCGGCTGCAGCTCCAGAACACAGGTGTCGGAGGATATGATTCCGACTGTGACGGATCTGCAGCAGGATTCTGAGGAGGAGACTGCAGAGGCCAGTGTCATCGGACTGACCATGAACAAGTCTTATGTGGCTGAGCTGACCCGTCTGGATGGAGACAACACACAGATGGCGAAGGTGGATGCCAAGGAGATTTCGGTGGTTTTGAAGGCGACTTCCCTGGATAAGGATCTGAAGATTCAGATCGTAAACCAGAAGACCGGAAAGGTCATTACCGGAACAGCCTTTGAGGTGACTGTGACCGATTCCGCCAAGAAGACGGAGAGCTATACAGATAAGGATAAGGACGGCATTATCTACGTGAAGTCCATGAAGCCGGGCAAGTGTACGGTATCCATGAAGGCTTCCGGCGGCTACAGCGTACCGGCGGATATCACGGCGGACGTCAAGGCCAATATCGAGTATAAAGCAGTGGACGTATCCGCGGAGATCAAGAGCGAGAGCCAGATCAACGTGGCCAAGGAGGATTCCAATACTACCGGCAACGACAGCGCAGGTACGGCCCAGACCCTGAAGGATACGGTGGAATATGTGGAGTCCGCCAAGACCGAGCCGAAGCAGAAGGTAGATCAGTGGGGACAGTTGGTATATGCCAAGCAGAAGCTGGATAAATACGGTACGCCCATGTACGCGAAGATTATTTCCGAGCCGGCTGCAGATCATGTGGACAGCAACGGGGACAAGAAATGTGACCGCTGCGGCGCGGATATGACAACGAATACGACGCCGAGCCCGAGTACGAGTCCCAGCGAGACTCCGAGCCCCAGCCCGAGTACGAGTCCCAGCGAGACCCCGAGTACAAGCCCGAGTCCCAGTGAGACTCCGAGCCCCAGCCCGAGTACAAGCCCGAGTCCCAGCGAGACTCCGAGCCCCAGCCCGAGTACAAGCCCGAGTCCCAGCGAGACTCCGAGCCCCAGCCCGAGTCCCAGCGAACCCTCGGCTTCCGAAGCGTTGTCGACCACCACTCCGGCGGCCAGCGTGGTAGTCCGCGGTCTGATGCTTCTGAAGGCAGCGCCCACGGAGAAGATTGTCTACGATACCAGCAGCGCGCCGGTCTATGACACCAGCAGCGATCCGGTATACGAGGACAGCGCAAGCGGCGTGAAATACACCGGCTGGCAGACCATCGACGGAGCAACCTATTATTTCGATAAAAATGGCAATAAAGTGACCGGAACTCAGGTTATCCAGGGGATCCAGTACACCTTCAGCAGCGAGGGCGTCCGCTCCGGCACCATCGGAATCGACGTGTCCAAGTATCAGAGCGGTATCAACTGGCAGAAGGTAAAGAACGCGGGCATCAACTTCGCGATCATCCGCTGCGGCTACCGTGGTTACGGTTCCGGTGTCCTGGTTCAGGATCCGAAGTTCGCATCCCATATTTCCGGCGCCAAGGCAGCAGGCCTGCGTGTAGGTATCTACTTCTTCAGTCAGGCCATTACCGAGGCTGAGGCTGTAGAGGAAGCAAGTATGGCCGTGAAGCTGGCGAACCAGTACGGCATCAACATGCCCATCGCCATCGACAGCGAGTACGCGGCAGGCGGAAGAGGCCGTGCGGACGGACTTTCCAAGGCAGAACGGACCAGGATTACCGTGGCATTCTGCAACACTGTGGCAAACTCCGGTTACAAGCCCATGGTCTACGCAAGCAAGAGCTGGTTCGCGTCCCATCTGGACGTATCCCAGTTCGGCAGCTACCGCATCTGGGTAGCCCACTACGCAGAAAAGTGCGGCTACGGCGGACGCTACGACATCTGGCAGAACACCTCCAAGGGTTCTGTGGACGGCGTGCCGGGCAATGTGGATATGAATATCAGTTCCATCTAAAAATGACAGGCAGGCGAAAGCGCTTCACCCGATGCGGGGTGAAGCGCTTTTTATCCATGTAACAGGAAATTCCTATGGAATCCCCTGTTACATAAAAAATAGTATCGCACTGCGGCGCAGTGGTAGATGGTTGCTCCTATGGAATCCCCTGTTACATAAAAAATAGTATCGCACTGCGGCGCAGTGGTAGATGGTTGCAAAAAGAAAGGGGCCCTGTCCAATGGACGGAGCCCTTTTCGAGGGGAATGTGATCGGACCGTGTTAGGTCCTGAGATAGGCGTAAGTTTTTCTTGCCACACCCAGCTCTTCGTTGGCCGGGATGACGTGGATGGTAACCGGGGAATTGTCGCGGGAAATCACCGTGTTCGCTCCGGTACAGTTCTGATTTTTTTTATCATCTAATAGAATCCCCATATGTGCTAACTGATGGCAGACGGACTCGCGGATGCGGGTGCCGTGCTCGCCGATGCCGCCGGTGAAGACCAGATGATCAAGGCCGCCCAGCTCTGCGTAGTAAGCGCCGATGTGACGGACGATGCCATTGCAGAAGACGTCGATGGCGAGCTTGGCACGGTCATTTCCTGCGTCAGCGGCTTCCTGTACGTCCCGAAGGTCATTGCTGACGCCGGAGATGCCAAGGAGTCCTCCCCGCTTCGTCAGGCCATCCAAAACCTCATCCAGGGAAAGCCCCTCCTTCTGTAAAAAGGGAACAATGAAGGGGTCGATATCGCCGCAGCGGTTGGATTGAATCACGCCCACCTGCAGGGAGATACCGAAGCTGGTGTCGACGCTTTTCCCGTCGTCGATGGCACATAAGGAACCGCTGCCGCCCAGGTGACAGGAGATGGCCTTGCCTGTGGATCCGTACAGGTCGGTCAGGGTCTCGGCCACGTAGCTATGGGAAGCGCCGTGATACCCCAGGCGCTGGATGCCGTAAGTCTCGTACCACTCCCAGGGGATGCCGTAGATACGCCGCTCCTGCGGGATGGTCTGATGGAAAGCCGTCTCAAAAGCACCTACCAGCATGGCGTCGGGCGTCAGCTTCTGAAACTGGCGGATAGCCTCCAGATAAGGCTTATTGTGGGCCGGAGCCACTACCATGTAGTCCTCCATGCCCTGAAGCACCTCGGGCGTCAGCTCGTGGATGCCGTAATGGTCCCTGGAGAGCACCGTCTTGAATCCCACCCGTGCGAGCTCAGACAGATTCCCCAGAACCCCGTTCTCTTTATCGAGAATCCGGTCCAGAAAGAGCTGAATGCCTTCTGTATAGGTAGGAATGGAGAGATTCTCCTGGAAGATGCGGAAACCGTCCGGTTTGGAAAAATGGAAAATCGCTGTGTCGGTGCCGACGCGCTCTACTTTTCCTTCGGCAAGCACCTCCTCAGCGGGCATGTTGAATAGTTTGAATTTGAGAGACGTGCTCCCGGCATTGCAGACTAAAACCTTCATAAAACCCCTCCAAAGCAGATTGTTCGTTAAAAAATACACAATATTGTTAAAAAAATATCACTTATAATCTTGTCAAAACAGAAATCTCCTGTTATTTTATTAGTATAGCAAAAACCAAAAGCATACACAATATAAAAAAGCAGTGAGTGAAAATTTGTAATTCATGTTACGGTTCACAGTAACGAATTCATTTTCCGATGCAGCTCGCACAGGAGGAAATATTATGATTAAAATGGCGTTTTTCGATGCAAAACCTTATGAGATTGAGGCTTTTAAGAAGTGGAACAGCGATGGAGAGATTGATATCCGCTACATGGAGCATAAACTGAATGCACAGACCGTAGACTCCGCGAAGGGCTGCGACGTGGTGTGTGCCTTTGTGAATGATACCATCGACGCAGAGGTTCTGGATGAGCTGAAGAAGCTGGGCGTAAAGATGGTAGCCATGCGCTGCGCAGGCTACAACAACCTGGATCTGAAGGCCTTGGGCGACCTGAAGGCCGTCCGCGTACCGGCTTACTCCCCCCATGCGGTAGCAGAGCATGCCATGGCCCTCTTGCTGACCCTGAACCGCAAGACCCATAAGGCATACAACCGTACCCGTGAGTTCAATTTCAGCCTGAATGGTCTGACTGGCGTGGACCTGTACGGCAAGACTGTCGGTGTCGTAGGAACCGGTCGTATCGGCCGCATGTTCATTGACATCTGCCGTGGCTTCGGCATGAAAGTCATTGCCTATGATATGTACCCGGTGGAGGGCATCGACTACGTGGATCTGGATACCCTGTTCCGCGAGAGTGATTTCATCTCCCTGCACTGCCCGCTGACCGACGAGACCCACCACATGGTAGACGAGAAGCGCTTCGCCATCATGAAGGACAGCGCCATCCTCATTAACACCTCCCGCGGCGCCCTGGTAGACAGCGTTGCCCTGGTAGAGGCCCTGTGGAACAAGCAGCTGCGCGCCGTAGGTCTGGATGTATACGAGGAGGAGGCCAACTACTTCTTCGAGGACTGCTCCGGTGAAATCGTGGACGACGCCACCCTGCAGCTTCTGGTGTCCATGCCCAACGTGCTTCTGACCTCCCATCAGGCGTTCCTGACTGAGGAAGCCCTGTCTAATATCGCGGAGACCACCCTGAACAATGTGAAGGAGTTCTTCCAGAATAACAATCTGGTAAATGAGATCAAATAAAAACGGATTTTGATAGAATAAAAGAACCGGAAACTTTCAATAAAATAAGAAAGTTTCCGGTTCTTTGCGCGTATGAAAGAAAATTTAACGTTACAGCTTCTGTAAAGTCTTAGCAACTGTTCCTGTTTTTTTACTCTATAGGAAATATCGTGTTACATTAAAGTGTGAAAGTCATGATTCTTATAGAGCAAAAAGCCCCTCCGGGGGATCGCACTCGGCGCAGTGGTAGATGGTTGCTGAAGCAACCGCGCCTCGACGCGAGAATGTGCCATTGGCACATTCTTTCTTAGTATAATACAGAAGTTTCGACTGTGTTATCCCGGTACATAAAAAATATCAGTATAATTTCGCCGGATTTCCACATAATAACTCCAAAGCTTAATGTATGCAATGGAGGAAAATACAATATGAAAGCAACGGGAATTGTGCGGCGGATAGACGATCTGGGCAGAGTGGTGATTCCGAAGGAGATACGCAGGACGCTTCGAATCCGGGAGGGCGATCCACTGGAGATCTTCACGGATCGGGAAGGCGAGATTATTCTGAAAAAATATTCCCCCATTGGGGAACTGGGAACCTTCGCGAAGGAATACGCGGATAGTCTGGGGCAGGTAGCGGGCGTGATGGTCTGCATCTGCGACCGGGACGCGGTCATTGCGGCGGCGGGCGGCGCAAAGAAGGAATATCTGGGAAAATCCATCAGTCCCGGGCTGGAGAAGCTCATCGAGGAGCGGGAAAACCAGCAGACGGAGGCGGGCGAGAAAAAATTTGTGGGTCTCGTGGAAGAGGACGCCGGGCAGATCTGCAGCGAGACCATCTGTCCCATCATCGCCGGGGGCGACGCCATCGGCGCCGTCATCCTCTTTTCCCGGGATCCAAAGGTGAAAATGGGTGATATGGAGCTGAAACTGGCCTTGACCGCTGCGAATTTTCTGGGGCGGCAGATGGAGAATTAGACAATTTATGTTTAAAATAATTGACGTTATACCGGTTTCTGTTTAAAATATGAAACATCAGAGACTGGGAGGCATAAAGTATGTACTACGTACCCGAAGGAACCAAAGAATGCGGCTTCTATGAATGTAAAAAATGCGGCAACCGCTTTTTATCCCTGCAGACCATGCAGCGGATTCCATGCCCGGACTGCGCGATGGATATCGACTATGAGATCGGGCCGGATGAATCCATGGAGGATGTGATGGATACGGCGGAGCTCATCGAGAAGCTGGAGGGCGAGGAAGAGATCGAAAAAATGGACGGACTCTTAAGCCTGGCAGTCACCGGCGGTGATTGCGAGTGGATCTAGTGAAAAATTGCACAAAAAGCAAGCTTAATAATCTGTAAAACTGACGAAAAAAGCAGGGAGTAGAAAAAACTTCTTGCTTTTTTTCGTGAAAGAGACTATGATAGAAGCATAAGAACTGGAAACGTTTCCAATGAAACGTTTCCAAAACGGATTCCAACAAGGAATTCCACCATGAACGGGAGGAAATCATTATGAACAAGAAACTCTTAGCCCTGACACTGAGCGGCGCTCTGGCAGTTTCCATGCTGGCAGGCTGCGGCGGATCTTCCAACGGAGGAGACACCTCTACATCTACAGACACGAAGGCAGATACCACAGAAGCAAGCGGAGCAGAAGGCTCTGTATACTATCTGAACTTCAAACCGGAGCAGGATCAGCAGTGGCAGGACCTGGCAAAGGCTTATACCGACGAGACCGGCGTACCGGTAACCGTTGTAACGGCAGCATCCGGTAACTATGAGACCACTCTGATGAGTGAGATGGGCAAGAGCGGCGCTCCGACCCTGTTCCAGGTAAACGGACCGGTGGGTCTGGCGAACTGGAAGGATTACTGCTATGACCTGGCAGGATCCGATATCTACGGACAGCTGACCAGCGATAACTACGCGCTGAAGGAAGACGACACCGTATACGGCATCGCATATGTAATCGAGTCCTACGGACTGATTGTAAATAAGACACTGCTGGAGAAGGCAGGCTACACTATCGACGATATCCAGTCCTTCGCGGATCTGAAAAAGGTAGCCGAGGATATCACAGCACGCTCCTCTGAGCTTGGCTTTGCGGCATTTACCTCCGCAGGTATGGACGGCTCCTCTGACTGGAGATTCAAGACCCATCTGGCAAACCTGCCGATTTACTTTGAGTATCAGACCGATGGTATCAGCAGCACAGACGCCATCAAGGGAACCTATCTGGACAACTACCGCGATATGTGGGATCTGTACATCAATAACAGCACCTGCGATCCGAAGGAGCTTTCCGCTAAGACCGGCGACGACTCCAGAAACGAGTTCCTGGCAGGCGACGCAGTCTTCTTCCAGAATGGTTCCTGGGAGTACGCGAACCTGACAGGCGACGGCGGTTATACCGATGACGACCTGGCTATGATTCCGATTTATATCGGCGCTGGCGACGAGGCAAATCAGGGTCTCTGCACCGGTACAGAGAACTACTGGTGTGTGAACAACCAGGCAGACGAGGCAGATATTAAGGCAACTCTGGACTTCATGAACTGGTGTGTAACCTCTGAGCTGGGAACCAAGACCATGGCTGAGGATATGGGCTTCGTTATTCCGTTCAAGGGCGCGCAGGAATCCAAGAACCTGTTTGTAAAGCAGGACGCAGAGTACACTGCAGAAGGCAAGACTCCGGTATCCTGGAACTTCACCACCATGCCCTCTGAGGAGTGGAAGAACGGCGTAGGCCAGGCTCTGACCGCATACGCAGCAGACCAGACCGACGCAAACTGGGCAGGCGTTGTATCCGCATTCGTTGACGGATGGGCAACCGAGTACCAGATGGCGAACGGCCAGTAAAAGAAAGAGACTATTTTAAGGGGCGGGCAGTTTATACTTGCCTGCCCCTTTTCTACTCAATTTTAACTCAGAAAGGAGTGCAGAATCATGGAAAAAGCGATCAAACGCTGGTCGCCCCTTTTTGTACTGCCCACGCTTCTGGCTTTTACGATTGGATTTATCATTCCCTTCTTTGAGGGACTGTATCTGTCCTTCTGCCAGTTTACGACAGTAAAAAACGCGAAATTCACAGGTTTTGGAAATTATAAAAAAATCTTTTCCGACCTTACATTTTTAAGCTCCTTTAAGTTTACCGTGCTCTTCGCGGTGGCCTCTATTGTGCTGATTAACGTCATTGCCTTTGCACTGGCGCTGCTTCTGACACGGAAGCTTAAGGGTACCAATATTTTCCGTACGATCTTCTTTATGCCGAACCTGATCGGCGGTATCGTGCTGGGATATATCTGGCAGATTCTGATCAACTGCGTGCTCTCCATCGTGGGACAGCCGCTTTTGGCATTGAACAGCTCCGCAGGCTACTGGGGACTGATTATTCTCATGTGCTGGCAGCAGATTGGTTACATGATGATCATCTATATCGCGGGACTGCAGAATGTTTCCGATGACCTGCTGGAGGCAGCCCAGATCGACGGAGCGACGCCCTGGCAGACTTTATGGAAGGTGAAGCTTCCTATGGTTATGCCGTCCATTACCATCTGTGTATTCCTGACGCTGACCAACTCCTTCAAGCTCTTTGACCAGAACCTGGCACTGACCGGAGGAGATCCGAACCATATGACAGAGATGCTGGCACTGAACATCTATCAGACCTTCTACGCAAGGGCAGGCGCCCAGTGGAAGGGCCTCGGCCAGGCCAAGGCCGTACTGTTCTGCCTGCTGGTTATCGTAATTTCCGTGCTCCAGCTGCGGGCTACACGTAAGAGGGAGGTGCAGCAGTAAGATGAGAAAGAAAAAACAGATACAGGATACCGTCATGGTAGTGTTTCTGAGCATTCTGGCACTGTTGTACGTCTATCCGATCGTCATGATTCTCTTTAACTCTGTAAAGAGGGAGACGGCGATTACCACCGCCGGCGCGTTCACCCTGCCGACGGCGGACACCTTCGCAGGCCTGGCGAACTACGCCAACGCGATTGCCTCCAAAGGCTTTTTACAGAGCTTAGGCTACAGCCTTCTGATTACCATCACCTCTGTGGCGGCGATTCTTATCTGCTGCTCCATGTGCGCCTGGTACATCACCCGGGTAAAGGGAAAGCTGTCAAAGATTCTGTATTACCTGTTTGTATTTTCCATGGTAGTACCCTTCCAGATGGTGATGTTTACCCTGTCCCAGACAGCGGATTCCTTAAACCTTAACAAGCCCTGGAATATCTGGATTATCTACCTGGGCTTCGGCGCGGGCCTGGCAGTTTTCATGTTCGCGGGCTTTATGAAATCCATTCCCCTGGAGGTGGAGGAAGCGTCCATGATTGACGGCTGCAATCCGCTGCAGACCTTCTTCCTGATTGTGCTTCCCATGCTGAAGCCGACCCTGGTATCCGTAGGAATCCTGGAGGCCATGTGGGTATGGAACGACTACCTTCTGCCGACCCTGGTACTGGATATTAAGAATTATAAGACCATTCCCATGTTGATTCAGTATTTCCGCGGAAGTTATGGTAAAGTAGAGATGGGTCCTATGATGGCAAGTATTATGTTAACCGTAATTCCCATTGTTACCGTATATCTGCTGGGCCAGAAACACATTATCAAAGGAGTGGCTGCGGGAGCAGTTAAGGGATAAACATACAGATGACAATCAAAGACATTGCGAAGGAGTCCGGATACGCGGTGGGCACGGTGTCTCGTGTGCTCAATAATCATCCGGACGTATCGGAAAAAGCGCGAAAAACCATTATGGCGGTGGTGGAAAAGCACCATTTCAAACTAAACAGCAACGCCAAGCACCTGAAGCAGCAGGCCAGCAGCGGAATCGCGATTATCGTAAAGGGTTCCCAGAATATGCTGTTCGCTTCCATCGTGGAGCGGCTGCAGCGGCTTATGAGCGAGAAAAAGTATGCTCCCTTCATCTACTATATCGGTGAGGAGGAAAATGAGGTGGAGCGGGCCGAAAGGGTGTGCCTGGAGCGGCATCCCTTGGGGATTCTTTTTCTGGGAAGCGATCTGGAGTTCTTCAAAGAGCGGTTTGACCGGCTGGAGATTCCCTGCGTGCTGGTTACCAATTCGGCGGCGGAGCTGGGCTTTGACAATCTCTCCAGTGTCAGTACAGACGACGAGGCAGGAGCGCAGGCAGCGGTAACGCATCTTTTGAAGCTGGGTCACCGGAACATCGGTATCCTGGGCGGCTATATGGAAAAGTCCCATGCGGCCCATACCCGGTACAAGGGCTGCGAAAAGGCCTTCGCGGAGCAGGGTATAAAGCTGGAGCCCGGTCGGCAATACCGGTCGGCGTTCTTTTCCATGGAGGAGGGCTATCACGCCATGGAGCAGCTGTTTGAGCAAATGCCGGATCTGACGGCGGTATTTGCCATGGCAGATGTACTGGCAGTGGGCGCCATCCGCGCTATCCGGGACCGGGGACTTCGGGTACCGGAGGACGTTTCCGTGATGGGCTTTGACGGAATTGAATTGGGAAATTATCTTTCTCCGCGGCTCACTACGGTGCGCCAGGCCCGAGAAAGGATAGCCGACCGGAGCCTGGAAATTCTGCTCTCGGATATTGCGGGAGAGCGTCCGGCGGTGCATGAGCTTCTTCCCTTCGATATCGTGGAGGGAGAGAGCGCGGCGAAAATCGCCCGCTAAGACAGAACAGAAGATAAGATGGGTAACGGTGAAGATATGGAATAATTACGGTGTACGCTCTGGGCGGACACGGTAAGGAGGAAGAAAAATGGCAGATATTACATTTAAGCATGTGGTGAAAACCTATGACAATAAAAATACAGTGATTCCGGATTTGAATCTGGAAATTCACGACAAGGAATTTATCGTGCTAGTCGGTCCGTCCGGCTGCGGAAAGTCCACGACCCTCCGCATGATTGCGGGTCTGGAGGAGATTAGTTCAGGCGACCTGTACATCGGCGACAGAAGAGTGAACGATGTGGCGCCCAAGGATCGGGATATCGCGATGGTATTCCAGAGCTATGCCCTGTATCCCCATATGACGGTATACAAAAATATGTCCTTTGCCCTGGAGCTTCATGGCACGCCCAAGGACGAGATTGACAAAAAGGTACGTGAGGCAGCCGAGATTCTGGGTCTGACGGAGTATCTGGACCGGAAGCCCAAGGCGCTGTCCGGCGGACAGAGACAGCGTGTGGCACTGGGCCGCGCCATGGTGCGGAACCCTGCGGTATTTCTGCTTGACGAGCCCCTGTCCAACCTGGACGCCAAGCTCCGTACCGAGATGAGAAGCCAGATCGCCGCATTACATAAGCGTCTGCAGACTACCTTCGTATATGTAACCCATGACCAGACTGAGGCGATGACCATGGGCGACCGTATCGTAGTCATGAAGGACGGTATTATCCAGCAGGTAGATACGCCCCAGAACCTGTATAATTATCCCTGCAACAAGTTTGTGGCAGGCTTTATCGGTTCTCCCCAGATGAATTTTGTAAACGTGAAGGTGGAGAAGGATGCTGCCGGAACCGTACTGGTATTTGGCGATTACCGGATTCCGGTGAACAAGCCGGAGCTCCAGGCTTATGTGGGCAAAGAGGTTATCATGGGCATCCGCCCGGAGGACATTCACGCGGAAGAGTCCTTCCTGGCTATCTCCGACGCTTCCAATATTGAGGCGAAGGTAGATCTGGCGGAAATGATGGGCTCTGAGATTTATCTGTATCTGACCTGCTTCGGACAGAAGCTGGTGGCCAGAGTGCCGTCCCGCACCGGAATCCGCGCAGAGGATGTGGCAAAGCTGGCTCTGGATGTGAACAAAATTCATGTCTTTGACGCGGAGACGGAAGCCATCATCTGTCATTAGGATTAAAAATCGGGCAGTCAGGAGGAAAAATCACGATGACGAAATATACCGTTTTATTGAACAGCATTGAAAAAATAAAAAACTTTGTAAATACCATTACCCGCTATCCCTATGATTTCGATCTGGTGTCGGGACGCTATACCATTGACGCCAAATCCATTATGGGTATCTTTTCCCTGGATTTGACCCACCCGCTGGATCTCTGTGCCTATACGGACGGGGATGAAAAGCTTCAGGAGGATCTGAAACCCTATCTTGTGGAAAAAGGAGCGTGATGGCCGGTGAGAAGCAGTGGAATTTTGATGCACCTCTCTTCCCTGCCGAGTCCTTACGGAATCGGCAGCATGGGAAAACCGGCGCGGGAATTCATTGATTTTCTGAAGGCGGCGGGCCAGGGCTACTGGCAGCTGCTTCCCATCTGTCCCACCAGCTACGGGGATTCTCCCTACCAGTCCTTTTCTACCTACGCGGGCAATCCTTACTTTATTGATCTGGAGCTGCTTGAGGCAGACGGACTTCTGGAATGGCAGGAGTATGGAGAGGTAGATTGGGAAAGCGTGCCGGAGAAGGTCAATTATGGAGCCCTGTACGAAAAGCGTTACCCGATTCTGCGGAAGGCCGCAGAGCGGTTCCTTACGCGGATTCCTTCGGATTATCCGGAATTCTGTGCGAACAATGATTACTGGCTGGGAGATTACGCCCGTTTCATGGCCATGAAGCACGCCCATGGAGGAGCGTCCTGGCAGGAGTGGGAAGCCCTTTCGACAGAGGAAATCGAGCTTCGGTATGCCGAGGAGATCCGCTTCTGGAAGGTGCTTCAGTATCTGTTCTTCCGGCAGTGGGAGGAGCTTCGCACTTATGCCAATGAGCAGGGAATCTGTCTGATTGGAGATCTGCCCATCTATGTGTCCCTGGACAGCGTGGACGTGTGGGCACATCCGGAGCTGTTCCAGTTGGACGAGAACCGGAACCCGAGGGAAGTGGCCGGCTGTCCGCCGGACGGCTTTTCCGCAGACGGACAGCTCTGGGGAAATCCCCTCTTCGATTGGGAATATATGGAAAAGAACGATTATGACTGGTGGGTCAGACGGATTCAGTATCTCTGCAAGGTCTATGATATCCTGCGGATCGATCATTTCCGGGGCTTTGATTCCTACTATGCGATTCCATATGGAAACACAACGGCCCGGGGCGGGCGTTGGAAGCAGGGACCGGGAATCGCTCTGTTCCGGGCAGTGGAGGAACAGATTGGGCCGCAGCGGATCATTGCGGAGGATCTGGGGTATCTGACCGAGTCGGTCCACCAGCTTCTGAAGGACAGCGGTTTTCCGGGAATGAAGGTACTGGAATTTGCCTTTGACAGCCGGGACGGAGGCGGCAACGCCTATCTGCCGGAAAATTATCCGGAGCATTGCGTGGCCTATGTGGGAACCCACGACAACGACACGGCGCTGGGCTGGATGAAAACAGCTCCGGCGGAGGATGTGGCCTGTGCCAGGGAATATCTCCATGAGACAGAGGATGGGGCGGCAGCCCGGGCTATGCTCACTGCCATCTGGAAGAGCCGGGCAGAGCTTGCTATCGTACAGGTGCAGGATATCCTGGGACTGGGAAGCGAAGCCCGCATGAACACCCCGTCCACCGTAGGCGAAAACTGGCGCTGGAGGGCGAAGGAGGGAAGCTTTACGCCAGAGCTGGCTGCAGAGCTTCGAGAGAAGATGGAAGCCTGCGGAAGGCTGGAAAAATAAAAAAGCACGGATGAAAAAAACGGGACATGGCAAAAGCTATGTCCTGTTTTTTATCCAATTATTTACAAAAGATAGAAAAGCTGCAATTAAGCATAAAATAGATCATATATTATCTGTAAACAAATCGTACAAGAATGATGTAAAAGTCTTACATCGAAATCCACCCAAAGGCGTTTGCCACGGAGCTGAGCAGGATAATGACTGCAAAGACCGGGCCAAGATACTGGATCATGACGCGGAAAATCTTCTTTCTCTTAAAGGAGTGTTCCCCGTGGAGCACTTCTTCTTCAATTCCCTTTACGCCGATGACTCTGGAAATCAGAAGGCAGGTAGCGACTGCCGCGATGGGCATCATCACAGAGTTGGTCAGAAAATCAAAGAAATCCAGGAATTGCATACCGATGATTTCCACAGCGGCCAGGGGACCGTAGCCTAAGGAGGACAGGGTTCCGAGGGCAAGCATGATAATGCCGATCATGACGGTTGCTTTCTTTCTGCCCCAGCCCAGTTCGTCCTCGAAGGTGGACACCGCGCTTTCGGTCAGGGCGATGGAGCTGGTCATAGCGGCGAACAGTACCAGGACAAAGAACAGGATACCCACGATAGTACCCATTCCCATGCTGTCGAATACCTTCGGAATGGTGATAAACATCAGAGCCGGACCTGCCTGCAGGGTATCCGGATCTCCGCCGGAGAAGGCGAATACTGCCGGAATGATCATCAGGCCGGCCATAATCGCGATAGCAGTATCAAAGATCTCCACATTTTTCGTGGACTCTTCAATCGAAACATCTTTCTTCATATAAGAGCCGAAGGTCACCAGAATACCCATGGCGATGGACAGAGAATAGAACATCTGCCCCATGGCCGCCACCACGGTCATCCAGGAAAAATTCTCCGGATTCGGTACCAGGAAATACTTCACGCCAGCCAAAGCCCCGGGCCGGGTCACGGAATAAACCGCGATAACCACAGACAGCACCACCAGAATGGGCATCATAATCTTGGATACCCGCTCAATTCCATTGCGGACGCCTGCGTAGATAATCAGCAGGGTACACAGAGAAAATACGATGAAGCAAAGCTCTGTGGAGACGCCATTGGAAATGAAGGCGGAGAAATAACCGTCCGCAGCCAGGGTATGTCCGTTTCCGATGATATATTCTACCAGATATTTGATAACCCAGCCGCCGATAACGGAATAGTAGGGCACAATCAGTACCGGAATAATCGCGTTGATCCAGCCGCCGAAGGACAGCCATTTAGACTTTCCAAAGGAATGGTAAGCGCCGACCGGGCTCTTCTTTGTCATACGTCCTAGGGCTGTCTCAGCCACGATCATAGTGTAGCCAAAGGTCAGGGCCAGAACGATATAAACCAGAAGGAAAATACCGCCGCCATATTTGGCCGCCAGGTACGGAAAGCGCCAGATATTGCCCAGGCCTACGGAAGCGCCTGCAGCAGAAAGCACGAAGCCCAGTTTTCCCGAAAAAGAGCTTCTTTTGTGGTTATGTGAACTCATAAATCTATCCCCCTATGTTGATTGGTCATGTAGGGTATAGTGTACCACAGAGGGCGAAAAAAAGCAATAAAAGACCGTCATCCGCGAAAGATGGCAGTAAACGCGGATGACGGCTTTTAAAGTTGGGACATTAATCTTTTTTCAGAAGCTCCTTGCCGGAGATACCCGGCTCGGTCATCTGAACCGGATTCAGAATTTCATCAAGCTCTGCTTCCGTCAGCAGGTTCTCCTTCAGAATCAGTTCCCGGACGGAATCGCCGGACTTCATGGCTCTCTTGGCGATATCGGCAGCCTTCTGGTAGCCCACATGGGGGCAGATGGCAGTGATAATACCCACGCTGTTTTCTACCAGATAACGGCAGCGCTCCTCGTTGGCAGTGATTCCAACGACGCAGTTGTCTACGAAGGTCTCTACGGCGTAAGCCAGAGTATCGATGGACTGGAACAGGCAGTAGAAAATGATCGGCTCGAAAGCGTTCAGCTCCAGCTGGCCTGCTTCAGCAGCCATGGTGATGGTCATGTCATTTCCGATGACATTGAAGGCAACCTGGTTGACTACCTCAGGAATAACCGGGTTTACCTTGCCCGGCATGATGGAAGAACCATTCTGCTTTGCCGGAAGGTTGATCTCATGGAAGCCTGCGCGGGGACCGGAGGACATGAGACGAAGGTCATTGGCAATCTTGGATAAGGTAACGGCGCAGGCCTTGATAGCGCCGGATACGGATACGAACGGGTCAAGGTTCTGAGTGGAATCAATCAGGTCGAAGGCCTGGATAAAGTCCATACCGGATACCTCGGACAGGTTCGGAACGATACGCTTTAAGTACGCTTCGTCGGCGTTGATACCGGTACCGATGGCAGTACCGCCCATGTTCAGGGAACGCATCTCATCCATGGCGATGTCCATACGGCGGATATCACGCATAACTGCGACAGAGTAAGCCTTAAATTCCTGTCCCAGACGGATGGGAACTGCGTCCTGCATCTGAGTACGGCCCATCTTAATCACATGGTCAAATTCTTCCGCCTTTTCGGAAAATGCGGCGTGGAGACGAAGCAGCTCCTTCTTCAGATTCTGCAGCAGACGGAGGGAAGTCATCTTGCCTGCAGTGGGGATGACGTCGTTGGTGGACTGGCCGCAGTTTACATGGTCGTTGGGATGTACGATGGAGTAATCGCCCTTCTGGCCGCCCAGAAGCTCGATGGCGCGGTTGGCGATGACCTCATTGGCATTCATATTGATAGAGGTTCCGGCGCCGCCCTGAATCGGATCCACGATGAAATCCTCATGATGCTGACCGGCCAGAATCTCGTCGCAGGCCTTGACAATCGCGTCAGCAATCTTCTTGTCCAGCAGGTTAATCTCACAGTTGGTGATTGCGGCAGCCTTCTTGATGTAAGCCAGGCTGTTGATGATTTCCGGATGCATATTCAGTCCGGTGATATGGAAGTTCTCTGCGGCACGCAGGGACTGGACGCCGTAATATACGTCTTCCGGTACGTCTTTGGAACCGATGGAGTCTTTCTCTACTCTGTATTCTATCTTTTCGCTCATAACCCTTCTCCTTTAACATAACTCCTGTGTTTATTTCTCTTGTTGTCTTCATTATAGTCAGCTGTTATAATATAATCAAATACATATATTGATATAAGTTATATAACTTTAAAACTATACTATAGGAGAAAAAATTATGTTTCGCGGAATGGAATACGTCTATGCGGTTTATCAGGAAAAAAGTATCTCCCGGGCGGCAGAGCGCTTGTGTATCTCCCAGCCGTCCTTAAGCGCCAATATCAAACGGATCGAGGGAAAGGTGGGGTATCCGCTCTTTGACCGGAGCACCAAGCCCCTGTCCCTGACGGAATGCGGGGAAAAATATATTCAGTCTATAGAGAAAATCATGGCCGTGGAAAATGAATTTGCCGATTACGTCAATGACTGGGGAGAACTGAAGACCGGGCGGCTGGTGTTGGGCGGCAGCAGCCTTTTCGCGTCCTGGGTATTGCCCGGCCTCATTGGCCGTTTCTCAGCCCGCTACCCGAAGGTACACGTGGAGCTGGTGGAAGAGAGCACCGCCGAGCTGGCCCGCCTTCTGCAGCAGGGCCGCATCGACATGATGCTGGACAACTGTAAGCTGGATCCGAAGCTTTTTGACCACGCCATCTACCGGGAAGAGACCTTGTTCCTGGCCGTTCCTTACAAGTTCCCGGCTATCCGGGAAGCCAGCCCCTACATCGTTTCCCGGGAAATGATCGTGACCGGCGGCTGGAAGGACGAGTCTGTGAAGCCCGTCCCGCTGGAGCTCTTCGCCCGGGAACCCTTCGTCATGCTGAAGCCCGAAAACGACACCCGCAAGCGCGCCGTAGAAATTCTCCAGACCGCCGGCATCACTCCTGACATTTCTTTGGAGCTGGACCAGCAGCTCACATCCTACCATGTCGTCTGTTCCGGTCTCGGCGTCGCCTTCGTAAGCGACACTTTGATCCGCGAAGTTCCAGCCCGACCTGACGTGGTCTACTTCAAGCTGCCGGAGGCCCGTCGCAGCCGAAGATTACGGTTCTACTGGAAAGCGGGAAGATACCGGACCCGGGCCATGGAGGAATTTCTGAAACACACCACCACTCCGGCCCCTCAAACCTAAAACGGGGCGGAGCCTGTCCCAGGCAGCTCCACCCCTTGCGAAATCAAAAGTCAGAAAAACCAGGGCCACACCCTGGTTTTTCGTCCGTTTTATTTCCCTTGGCTCATCTGATCCAGCAGTCCCGTCTTAATCCGGAACAGCTTATCAGACAGATCCACATATACCTGATGTGGATTGGTAAGTCTTCTTGTCTCATCCCAGAGGGTTTCCTGCTCCTTCTTACAGTAATCTCGGATTTCCATAACGCTCGGAGAAGTATATACACACTCGCCTTTCAGGAACACCGGAACCAGCAGCTCCCGTACATGGTAAGTGCCGCCCTTTAAGGTGGTCTTCTTCCAGGTTTCTATGGAATCGAAGATCAGCAGATCCTTTTCCGGATCAAAGGTCTCGTCGGCCAGCGCAATCAGATCCGCGCGGATCTTGCCGGTCTCATTGTCATAGAGACGGAATACGGTCTTGTTGCCCGGGTTCGTAATCTTCTCAGAATTCTCGGAAAGCTTAATCTTCGGAATAAACTCGCCGTTTTCGTCCTGTACAGCCGCCAGCTTGTATACGCCGCCGAAAGCCGGGCAGTCGCTGGAGGTGATCATGTTGGTGCCGACACCCCAGGAGGTGATGGCTGCGCCCTGATCCTTCAGGCTGTTGATCAGGTACTCGTCCAGATCGCTGGAAGCGGAAATAACCGCATCCGGGAAACCGGCCTCGTCCAGCATCTTGCGGGCTTTCTTGGACATATAAGCCAGGTCGCCGCTGTCCAGACGGATACCATAGGAGGTAAGCGGAATACCGGCTTCGCGCATCTCCTTGAAGACGCGGATAGCGTTCGGCACGCCGGATTTCAGTGTGTCATAGGTATCCACCAGTAGAATGCAGGCATCCGGATACAGCTCGGAATACTTCTTAAAAGCAGTATACTCATCCGGGAAGCTCATAATCCAGCTGTGGGCGTGAGTGCCTTTTACCGGAACATCGAAGAGCTGGCCGGTCAGCACATTGGAGGTACCGATACAGCCGCCGATCATGGCAGCGCGGGCGCCGTAGATACCGGCGTCCGGTCCTTGCGCCCGGCGCAGACCGAACTCCATGATACCGTCGCCCTTGGCAGCGTATACCACGCGGGCGCACTTGGTGGCAATCAGGCTCTGGTGATTGATGATATTCAGAATAGCGGTTTCTACCAGCTGGGCTTCCATAATCGGCGCGATTACCTTCACCAGCGGCTCCCGCGGAAATACGACGGTTCCCTCAGGAATCGCATAGATATCGCCGGAGAAATGGAAATTGCTCAGGTATTCCAGAAAGTCCTCGTCGAAGAGCTTCAGGCTTCTCAGATATTCGATGTCGTCCTTGTTAAAGGTCAGGTTCTTAATATAATCGATCACCTGATCCAGGCCAGCCGCGATGGCAAAGCCGTTGCCGGAGGGATTTTTCCGGTAAAAGGCGTCGAAAATAACAGTTTCATTGGTGTGATTTTTGAAATAGCCCTGCATCATGGTGAGCTCATAAAGATCGGTCAGCAGAGTCAGGTTCATTGTACTCATAATCGTTTGCGCTCCTTCGCACTCTCGGACAGCGACGGCTCTCCCTGAACCGACAGCTGTCTTGTCATTAAATTAAGATGTTACCAAGATAGCACATTTACAAAAAAATAACAAGATCCTCTTCCCTTTTTCATAGAAATAATGTAAGATAAACAGAATAGCATCAGATGCGGCGAAGGCTGTATTCTGGTGCTATCTCTGTATATGGGAAGTTAGTGATAGACAACAGTTGCTTGAACATGGGGGAAATGAAAGATGACAGAATTACTGGTGAAAACCTTTGTGAAAAATTATGAAAATACGGAGGAGGCGAAGGTCCGGACGGCCTATGGCGTGCTGGCCAGCCTGGTGGGCATCGTCTGCAATCTGCTGCTGTTCGCCGGGAAGCTGACCGTAGGTCTGGTGCTCCACAGCGTGTCCGTCATGGCCGACGCCTTCAATAACCTGTCCGATGCGGCCTCTTCGGTCATTGGCTTCGTGGGCGTCAAAATGGCGGAGAAGCCCGCCGACCGGGAACATCCCTTCGGCCATGGGCGCATTGAATATATTGCGGCTCTGATCGTGTCATTTCTGGTCATTGAGGTGGGCTTTACCTTCTTGAAGAATGCCCTTGCGAAAATCCGTACGCCGGAAGATTTGAGCTTCAACCTGATTTCCATGGGAATTCTGCTGGCTTCCGTGGCTGTGAAGCTCTGGCTCAGCCTCTTTAATAAGAAGCTTGGACGACGGGTCAATTCTACGGTGATGCAGGCCACAGCCGCGGACGCCCTGGGGGATGTGGTGACCACGCTGGCCACCATGGGTTCTATTCTGTTTTTCTATTTTACAAATATCAATATCGACGGCTATGTGGGACTGGTGGTTTCTCTGCTGGTTATGTGGGCTGGTATCGGGATTGCGAAGGATACGCTGGAGCCGTTGATTGGGCAGTCTGTGGATCCGGAACTGTACCGGAAGATCATGGATTTCGTGGAAAGCTATGACGGCATTCTGGGCAGCCATGACCTGATCGTCCATAACTACGGGCCAACCAAAAGTCTTGCGTCTATTCACGCGGAGGTACCGAGTGATGTGGATATCGAGACGTCCCATGAGATTATTGACCGGATCGAGCGGGACGCGGTGAAGAAGCTGGGAATCTTTCTGGTGATTCATATGGATCCGGTGGAAACGGAGGACGCGAGAGTAGGAGCGCTGAAACAGGAGGTACTGAAGGTGCTTCAGGAGTTGGATCCCCAGCTTACCCTGCATGATTTCCGGATTGTGGACGGAGAGAAGCAGATAAATCTGATCTTTGACGTGGTTGTGCCTTTCTCCTACGGCGAAAAGGAACGGCCGAAGCTGCGCAAAGCCATTCAGGAAAAAGTACATGCCCTGGACAGCCGGTTTCAGTGTGTGATTACCTTTGACAATGCGTTTATGGCGGAGACCTGAAAAATGGCAAGATGAAAAAGTGAATTTCACTTTGCGGGATGAAATTCCACCGGAGTAATCCCGCAAGTGAGTTTCAAGAAAAAATTTCAAGAAAAATGAAAAAAACACTTGCAATCTGTAAAATACTATGGTATTATAACATTCGTCGCTAAGACATAGGGCTATCGCCAAACGGTAAGGCAACGGACTCTGACTCCGTCATTTCAAGGTTCGAATCCTTGTAGCCCTGGTAAAAGGAATCTCTTGTGAGGTTCCTTTTTTTGATCTACGAAGAGATTGCGATATAAAAAAAGCTATGATAAAATGAAAGCCTGAAATGTTCTATTTTACAAAAGCAAAAGTCTGTAACAAACTCAAACATTATAAAAATATAATATATGTGAGGAAAGAGTATGAGAGATTTTTCTTTTTGGGAAGAATATGAAGGTACATCAGAAGGAAGCGGTCGCAGTGAAAAAATTTGGCTGAAAAACCCGGATACAGGTCAAACAGGATTATTTAAATTTAAAAAAGATATTGGTACCACAGATCATGTATCAGAGTGTATAGCTTTTCAGATAGCGCAGGTCTTGGACATTCCATGTGCAAGGTTTGAACTTGGAACTTATAAAGGCAGAGAGGGATCCGTCAGTTATAATATTATTGAACAGGAAAACCAGACTTTGATTGAGGGGATTTATTTTATTTCTCTATTATATCCGACGTATGATGTGGAAAAATTTATAGATGTGAAGACGCAGCATAGATATTCCATCGAAATGATTTTGGCTTCGATAGAAAAATTTGTTCCGGTGGATGGATTTTTAAATATGTTGTTGTTTGACTATTTGATAGGGAATACAGATCGACATCAGAGTAATTGGGCAGTTGTATTTAGATTCTAAAATCCAAATGTTACAGGATGTTTATAGGAGAAAGGCGGAATAAAATGTCTGTTAAGGATGGGAAGGAGTATTTGTACCTGATTTGGAAGTGCAGTACTACAAGAAGACAATATATTATCGGACAACTTTCCAGAAACGGAGAGTATGAATTTCAGTATTGCGGAGAAATAAAAGCAGCAATGGATGCGGGATTTAAGCCATTGGTAGTATTTGAAAATCTGGATGTTATGTACCGGTGCAAAGAACTTTTTCCTGTTTTTTCCAGCAGACTTCCAGACAGAAAGAGAAAAGATATCGGCAAAATTCTTGATAAATATGGATTAAAAGAATATGATGCCTATGAATTGTTGAAGAAAAGCGGAGCACGGCTTCCCATTGATAATTTACAGTTTGTAGATCCATTGTTGGATGTGGAAGAGAAATTTGAAAAAACTTTTTATCTGGCAGGGGTAAGACATTATCTGGGGTGTGAAGGAAAAGCCTGTAAAAACGCAGTTGCTGTGACACGTGGTGATGAATGCTTTTTATGTAGTGAGCCGGATAATCCCTATGACAAGAATGCAATTATTGTCTTAAATGAAAGAAAAGAAAAGCTGGGTTATATCCCACGATATTACGCACAGGCGTTTTTAAAATTAATGAATGAAAAAAGAATTTCGGGATGTTATGTTGCAAAAGTAGAAAAAGAACAGAATTGCGATGAGTGTATTGAAGTGATGGTAAAGGTTGAGAAAACACAAAATTGAGGTATATAACCAGCCATTATTTTATACAAAGGTAGAAAAAGTATTGTGTACTGTAAATGAGAAGGCCGATGACTGCTATAAGGAAATGAATACCGGAAGGGACTGCCGCTTCATCATCAATAACAGGTGATGGAGCGGCAGTCCCTTTTATCTGTATGTGTATATGTTTTGTACAACAGAATCATAATTTGCTGAGGAGTTCTCTATATTACAGTGCGCTGATATAGGCTTCCAGTTCCTTCAGATTCCTGGGGATTTTCCATTCTTTCTTTAAAATTCCTTTTGCGCAGAGACTGTCGAACAGCTCCAGCACGGCAGGCTGGGTGAGGTTGGTCTCCCTGAGGGCAGAGGTGTCGGTAAAGACCTCCTCCGGCGTTCCGGATTTCAGAACGCTTCCATCCTTGAATAAAAAGATTTCATCGGCCCAGGCTACGCAGAAGCCTGCGGGAAGGTAGCCCTCCATGATGTGCATGGCATTTGCGCTGGGCGCGATTCCAAAGGCCAGAATGAAGGCTGCGGAAGCGGCAATGTAGCGTTTGGTATTTTTCTTCATAACACAAAGTTCTCCTTTAGCATAAAATAGCGTCTTTGAAACACCGTTGTTCCAGTATATCCTACTGATAATTTTTGCCAATAAGCCATAGAGGTAGGGGTATAGGGGAAGAGGAAGCGCTTGTGTTTTCGCGGGTGTTTCGCTATAATAAATACGAAACGCAGAGGGATAAAAAGGAGCGTAACATATGTATTCATTTAAAAGCCGGGTCCGCTACAGCGAGGTGGGCGAGGATAAGAAACTGTCACTGAACGGAATCATCAATTATTTTCAGGATTGCAGTACCTTTCAGTCAGAGATGCTGAATAATGGCGTGGAGCGCCTGGAGGAGCTGCACCGGGTCTGGGTGCTTTCGTCCTGGCAGATTGTGATTGAGCGGTATCCGAAGCTTTGCGAGGAGATCGAGATTGGCACCTGGCCCTATTATTTCAAGAACTTTGCGGGCTACCGCAATTTTACCATGCGGGACCAGGAGGGAAAATTGATTGCCTATGCCAACAGCCTCTGGAGCTTTCTGGACACGGACACGGGACTTCCGACCCGGGTGCTGGAGGATATCGAGCAGGCCTACGTGCTGGAGGAAAAGCTGGATATGAAATACGCCTCCCGGAAGGTGCCGATGCCGAAAGAGGGCGAGACGAAGGAACCCTTTGCGGTGCAGAAGCATCATCTGGACACGAACCATCACGTGAACAACGGCCAGTACATCCAGATGGCCCGGGAATACGTACCGGAGAATTTCCCCATTCACCAGATGCGTGCCGAGTATAAGAAATCAGCGCTGTTGGGCGATATGATTTATCCGGTAGTAGCGCTGGAGGACGGGCGGTATACCGTAGGGCTGTGCGATGAGCTGGGACGGCCCTACGCGGTGATAGAATTATCATAAGTATTATTTAAGTAAATTTCAACAGGACACTGTTCCGCGAGGTGTTTTGGCATGTATATGCCAAAATCCCGAGTTAAGTTTGCGAAGCGAACGCTACTTCTTGAACTGTGTTCAAGAAGGTTCCTTTCGTTGCATCGCGGAGCGGTCTCCTGTGAACGAAGAGAACAGGAGACGGAAAGACATGATTGAATTAGGAAAAAAACAGGAATTAACCGTAATAAAAAGAGTTGAATTCGGCGTCTATCTCGGGGAGCAGGAGGACGCGGAGGAGCGCGTGCTGCTGCCGAAGAAGCAAGTGCCGGAGGGGACGGAGATTGGTTCGAAGCTGACGGTTTTTGTATACAAGGATTCCAAGGATCGCCTGATTTCCACCACGAACGAACCGAAGCTGGAGCTGGGCGGCCTGGCTGTCTTAAAAGTAGCCCAGGTGGGCAAAATAGGAGCTTTTCTGGACTGGGGTCTGGAAAAGGATCTGCTGCTGCCTTTCCGGGAGCAGACCCGCCGGGTGCATGAGGGCCAGGAGGTTCTGGTAGCGCTGTATATCGACAAGAGCAGCCGCCTCTGCGCGACCATGAATGTGTATGAGTACCTGGAGCTTCAGTCCCCGTATAAAAAGGATGACCGTGTCAAAGGAACTGTCTACGAAATCAGCGAAGAATTCGGCGCATTTGTGGCGGTCGATAACCGCTATTCCGGCCTGGTGCCCCGAAAAGATTTCCACGGGGGAGCGAAGATCGGCGACATCGTGGAGGCCCGTGTCACCGGCGTCCATGAGGACGGCAAGCTGAACTTAAGTCTCCGGGAAAAAGCCTACCTGCAGATGGACGCAGACGCGGAAGCTGTGCTGAAGGTCATCGATGAATTTGACGGAGTCCTGCCCTTTACAGACAAAGCGTCGCCGGAAGTGATTGAGCGGGAACTGCATTTAAGCAAAAATGCGTTCAAAAGAGCGGTGGGAAGACTCTTAAAAGAGGGCAAAATAGAGATAACCGAGAAGAGTATCCGCTATAAATTATAAAAAATGTTAAATTTTATGAAAATTGAAAAATAGTGCTTTCCAAAGCCGGACTTTGCGGTTATAATAAGAAAAGAAAAGAAAGGGGTGAATCAGAATGAAAGTACAGAACATTACAGACATCGATAAATTCTTCAAGGTAGTAGACAGCTGCAAGGGTAAGGTTGAGCTGGTTACCGGCGAGGGCGACAGACTGAATCTGAAGTCAAAGCTTTCCCAGTATGTATCTATGGCGAACATCTTCTCCAACGGAGAAATCCCGGAGCTTGAGATCATCGCATACGAGAAGGAAGACATCGACAAATTAGTTTCATTTATGATCAATGGTTAAAGAATAAAACGAGGTATTCGTTCCGCTGGAACAATACCTCGCTTTTTTCAGCCCTTTTTTAAGAAAATCTCTTATTCTTTTTCATTTCCGCAGTTTTTATAATACAGAATCAACAGCCCTTTCAGCAGCAGATCCTCATCCAGAATAATCTCATGCCTGCACAGCGGCGTAATCACGCCCGCCAGTCCGCCGGTGGCGACCATCGTGCATTCCTCGCCCAGTTCTTCGTTGATCCGGTCGATGAGTCCGTCCATAGCTCCGGCATTCCCGTAGAGGATGCCGCTCTTCATGGAGTCCACCGTATTGCTGCCGATAAGCTTCTTCGGCTTCTCCAGAGAGATATAGGGGAGCTGCGCCGCTTTGCCGGAGAGGGCGTTCAGGGAGACGGCCACACCGGGCAGAATCATTTTCCCGATGTAGGCCTTGTCCCTGTTGATGACAGAGACCGTGGTAGCCGTACCCATGTCGATGATAATCTGAGGGACGGGATAGCTGTGGACGCCGGCCACCGCGCCTACGATCAGGTCGCTGCCCTGCTGGGCCGGGTCGTCTACGGCCAGTTTGATTCCGGTCTTGATGCCGGGGCCTACTACCAGCATCCGGGCGCCGGTGAATTTTTCAGCAGCCTCCCGAACTGTGTTGGTTACGGAAGGAACCACGGAGGAAATGATGCCGCCCCGGATCTGCGCAGGCGTTATCTCATGCAGATCCAGCATTTCCCGGATGATGGTCGCATATTCCAGGGACGTGGAATCCTGCTCTGTGGAAAAACGCTCCAGGAAGAGCAGCTGATCCTTATGAAAGCAGCCCATGACAATATTCGTATTTCCGATATCAATGGTCAGAATCATTTTTTCCTCCTAACTGTTATACGCCTTCAGCAGCAAGTGCTTCAGGCTGTAATCCAGATTTAGTCGCGGTTAATCAGGCCAGCCTTTAAAAGCGCGAAGCCCACCGCTCCGGTAATAATCGTCGATGAAACCATCTCGCATACTGCGTTGATTCCCACAAAGCCGCATACGAACAGAATGATATTTTTACCGCCGATGAGGCCCTGCATGTACTCAGTATTGCCGAAGAGCACCACAAGGGCGGTCATGAAGAACAGCGTATTTAGAAATGCGGAAAAGAAGCCGGTGATGAAGCAGCCAAGGCGTGCATTCGTGGCCTTTTTCATGCCGCGGAAGATATATCCCAGCAGCAGACCGTCCAGAAGGCGCGGTACAAAGCGCTGGATAAAAGCCAGTACAGGGTTAATTCCGAAAAGGACGACTCCCATGGAGCTCACTCCGCCCACACCAATGCACTGTAAAAAGCTGGTCAGTCCAAATACGGCTCCCGCGGCAGCTCCGCCTGCAGGTCCCAGGGTAATGGCAGCCAGTGCGACGGGAATCACGTTGAACGAGATAGCCAGAGGCCCGATGTTCAGGTATCCCAGAGGCGTATAAGCCATCAGAAGTAAGATGCCGGTCAGCAGTCCGAGAACGGTTAGCTGCCGTGTTTTGGTAGATGTTTTCATATTCAGTTTTCCTCCTTGTTATTATTCCCTTTTAAGGGATACAATACAATTACGGGGTAATGATAGCATAGGGAAATCTGTAATTCAAGCAAATAAAAAGTTCGGGGGCCTTTGTATTGAAAAAAATGCGAAATTCCCCTATAATCAAGGGGAATAAAACGGGAGGAATAACAGATGACATTGGATAAAAATACGTTAAAAGGAAAGACTGCGGTACTGGGCGTAACAGGAAGTATCGCTGCATATAAAATCGTAAATCTGGCGCGGATGCTCCGGAAACTGGGGGCCAACGTGCAGGTACTGATGACGAAAAACGCTACGGAATTTATCACGCCGCTGACCTTCGAGCAGCTGACGGGCAATAAATGCCTCATCGACACCTTTGACCGGAATTTCCAGTACAGTGTGGAGCATGTGGCGCTGGCCAAGCAGGCGGACGTGGTGCTGGTGGCTCCGGCCTCTGCCAACGTGATCGGCAAGATCGCGAACGGCATTGCCGACGATATGCTGACTACTACGGTCATGGCCTGCCCCTGCAAGAAAATCATTTCCCCGGCCATGAATCACAATATGTACCACAATCCGATCGTCCAGGATAATCTGGAGAAGCTGGCCCGCTTCGGCTATGAGATCATTCCGCCGGAGACCGGTATGCTGGCCAATGGGGACAGCGGCGACGGACGAATGCCCGATGAAAGGCTGCTGCTGGAATATATCCTGAAGGAAATTGCCTGCGAGAAGGATCTGGCAGGGAAAAAGGTGCTGGTGACTGCGGGAGCCACCCGGGAAGCCATCGATCCGGTACGCTTTATCACCAATCATTCTACCGGGAAAATGGGCTTTGCCCTGGCCCACGCAGCTATGCTCCGGGGCGCGGAGGTGACGCTGGTGGCAGCCCACACGGAGGCGGAAGCGCCACTGCTGGTGAATGTGGTGCGTGTAACCTCAGCGCAGGATATGTTCGAGGCTGTGAAAGAGCGTGCGGAGGAGTCCGATGTGATTATCAAGGCCGCTGCAGTGGCGGATTATACGCCGGTGACCACCGCAGACTATAAAATAAAGAAGGCCGAGGGCGGACTTTCCATCGAGCTGACCAGAACCCGGGATATTTTAAAATATCTGGGCGAGCACAAAAGGGAAGGCCAGGTGCTCTGCGGCTTCGCCATGGAGACAGAGGATCTGCTGGCCAACGCGAAGAAAAAGCTGGAGAGCAAAAATTGCGATCTGATCTGCGCCAACAGCCTCCGGAAGGCGGGCGCGGGCTTTGGGACTGATACCAATTGCGTGACCGTGTTGACGAAGGACGGAGAGCGGGAACTGCCACTGCTTTCCAAAGAGGAGACTGCGCACGAGATCTTAAATGAGATCTGTAAAAAACTGGGATCGTAAAACCGCAGACACAGACAGCGCGGCTGCCCTTGCAGGTGGCTGCAAGACATATTATAAGGAGACTTCATGTCATTCGTACATTTACACACCCATACAGAATACAGCCTTCTGGACGGGTCCAATAAGATAAAAGAATATGTGGCCCAGGTGAAGAAGCTGGGCATGACGGCGGCGGCCATTACGGATCATGGGGCCATGTTCGGCGTCATCGATTTCTACCGGGCGGCCCGGGCGGAGGGCATCAAGCCCATCCTGGGCTGTGAAGTTTACGTGGCTCCCAATTCCCGTTTCGACAAGGAGACCACCGGAGGGGACGACCGGTATTATCACCTGGTGCTTCTGGCGGAGAACAACCAGGGCTACGCCAATCTGATGAAAATCGTGTCCCGCGGCTATGTGGAAGGCTTTTACTACAAGCCCCGTGTGGATATGGAGGTCCTGCAGGAGTTTCATGAGGGAATCATCGCCCTGTCTGCCTGCCTGGCGGGCGAGGTGCCCCGGTATATCCAGAAGGGACTCTATGAGGAAGCAAAAAAATCTGCTTTAAAATATGAAGCAGTCTTTGGAAAAGGAAATTATTTCCTGGAGCTGCAGGATCACGGCATTCCGGAACAGAAGACCGTGAATCAGGCGTTGCTGCGTATGAGTCAGGAGCTTCAGATCCCCCTGGTAGCCACCAATGACTGTCATTATACCTATGCGCAGGACGTGAAGCCCCATGATATCCTGCTCTGTATCCAGACCGGCAAGAAGCTGGCGGACGAAGACCGGATGCGCTACGAGGGCGGTCAGTATTATGTGAAATCCCCGGAGGAAATGGAAGCGCTTTTTCCGTATGCGAAAGAGGCGCTGGAAAATACAGGGAAAATCGCGGAGCGTTGTAATGTGGAGATTGAATTCGGCGTTACCAAGCTTCCCAAATACGATGTGCCGGAGGGCTATACTTCCTGGGAATATCTGAATAAGCTCTGCTTTGACGGACTGGCAGAGCGCTACCCGGACGATGACGGTACCATGCGGGATCGTCTGACCTATGAGCTGGGCGTGATCAAAAATATGGGCTACGTGGATTATTTCCTGATTGTCTGGGACTTTATCCATTACGCCAGGGAACATGGAATCGCAGTGGGACCGGGACGCGGATCCGCGGCCGGAAGCATTGTTTCCTATACCATGGGGATCACCAATATTGATCCCATGCGCTATCAGCTGCTGTTTGAGCGCTTTCTGAACCCGGAGCGTGTGTCCATGCCGGATATCGATATTGACTTCTGCTATGAACGGCGGCAGGAGGTGATCGATTATGTGGTGCGGAAATACGGCAAGGACCGGGTGGTGCAGATCGTCACCTTCGGTACCCTGGCGGCCCGGGGCGTCATCCGGGACGTGGGCCGGGTGATGGATTTACCCTATAATTTCGTGGATTCCATTGCGAAAATGGTGCCACAGGAGCTGAATATTACCCTGGAAAAGGCCCTGAAAATGAATCCGGAGCTTCGGAAGAGCTACGAAAACGATCCGCAGGTGCAGGAGCTCATCGACATGTCCATGCGCCTGGAGGGACTTCCCAGACACACCTCCATGCACGCGGCGGGCGTCGTCATCAGCCAGAAGGCCGTGGACGAATACGTGCCCCTGTCCCGGGCTTCCGATGGTTCCATTACGACCCAGTTTGTCATGACGACCCTGGAGGAGCTGGGCCTTCTGAAAATGGATTTTCTGGGACTGCGTACTCTGACGGTGATCCAGGACGCGGTCCGTATGGCGTCCGAGCGAACCGGACAGACTATTGACATCGATAAAATCAATTATGACGACCCGGCAGTCTACGCTTCTCTTGGAACCGGCAGGACCGACGGCGTGTTCCAGCTGGAAAGCAGCGGCATGAAGGGATTCATGAAGGAGCTGAAACCAAAGAGCATGGAGGACGTCATCGCCGGTATCTCCCTGTACCGCCCGGGCCCCATGGACTTCATTCCCCAGTATATCAAGGGTAAGGATCACCCGGAGAGCATCACCTACGACTGTTCCCAGCTGGAGGAGATCCTGAAACCCACCTATGGATGTATCGTTTACCAGGAGCAGGTTATGCAGATCGTGCAGAAGCTGGCGGGCTATACCCTGGGTCGAAGCGATCTGGTGCGCCGCGCCATGTCCAAGAAGAAGGCTGCGGTCATGGAGAAGGAGCGTCAGAATTTCGTCTTCGGAAACCCGGAGGAGGGCGTGCCCGGCTGTATCGCAAACGGCATTCCCGAGCAGACGGCCCAGAAGATTTACGATGAAATGATAGATTTTGCCAAGTATGCCTTCAACAAATCCCACGCGGCGGCTTACGCAGTGGTGGCTTATCAGACGGCCTGGCTGAAATATTATTATCCGGTGGAATTCATGGCGGCGCTGATGACCTCCGTCATCGACAATTCCGGAAAGGTATCCGAGTATATCCTGACCTGCCGGCAGATGGGAATCGATATTCTGCCCCCGGATATCAACGAGGGCGAGGCCCGGTTCTCCGTATCCGACGGCGCCATCCGCTTTGCGCTCTGCGCCATTAAGAGCATCGGCCGCCCGGTGGTGGAATCCATCATCGAGGAGAGGCAGCTGGCGGGCCGGTTCAAAAGCCTGACAGATTTCATCGAGCGCATGGGCGGTAAGGACGTGAATAAGCGCGTAGTGGAAAACCTGATCAAGGCGGGCGCTCTGGACAGCCTGGGTGGCAACCGACAGCAGTTTATGATGGCCTACGCCAGTATCATGGACGGGGTGGCCCAGAGCCAGAAGACTATGATGACCGGCCAGCTCTCTCTGTTCGACCTGGTGGGCGAGGAGGAGAAAGCCAGCTTCCAGACCAGGTTGCCTGATGTGGACGAGTACCCGAAGGAGCTCATGCTTTCCTTTGAAAAAGAAGTGCTGGGCGTCTACGTCAGCGGTCATCCGCTGGAGGAATACATGGACCGCTGGAAGAAAAATATCACGGCAGTGACCACCGATTTTGCCCTGGATGAGGAGACCGGAGCTACCAAGGTGCACGACGGGGAGTCCGTGGTCATCGGCGGCATGATCACCGGCAAAACCATCAAATACACCAAGAACAATAAGGTTATGGCCTTCCTGCAGATCGAGGATCTGCTGGGTACCGTGGAAGTGGTCGTATTTCCGAATGTATATGAGCGAAGCGCCGAGGCTCTGCAGGAGGACGCGAAGATCTTCATCGGCGGTCACGCGGACGTGGGCGACGACCGGGCGGGCAAGCTCATCTGCGACCGGATTATCCCCTTTGACGCGGGCAGAAAGGAGCTGTGGATCCAGTTTCCCAATCAGGCGGCCTGCCTGGAACGGGAGCCGGAGCTGCTTGATCTGATCGCCGACAGCGACGGCAAGGATCCGGTGGTGCTCTACGCGGCGGCGGAGAAGAGCGTCAAGCGCCTCCCGGCCGGCAGAAATGTGAATGCGGATCAGGATTTGGTGGTCAGGCTTGAGCAAAGCTTCGGTAAAGGAAATGTAAAAGTTGTGGAGAAACGTATTGAAAATATACGTCGGATGAAGTAAAATCGGACACAAAGGCGTTTCATGTAACGATCACAGGAATAGCCCGGAAATGTGAATCCGGACAGAGGCGAGGAGGAATCATCATGGCAAAAGAGATTAAAACCATCGGAGTACTGACAAGCGGCGGCGACGCGCCGGGCATGAATGCGGCAGTGCGTGCCGTAGTGCGTAAGGCGCTGGTAAACGGAAAGCAGGTAAAAGGTATCCTCAAAGGCTATACAGGACTTCTGGACGAAGAGATCATTGATTTATCCGCAAATGATGTATCCAACACCATTGAGCGCGGCGGCACGATGCTGTTCACTTCCCGTTGTAAAGAATTTATGACCGAGGAAGGCCAGAAGCGTGGCGTGGAAATCTGCAGGAAGCATGGAATCGACGGTATCGTGGTCATCGGCGGAGACGGATCCTTCCGTGGAGCCCAGAAGCTGGCGGCTCTGGGCATCAATACCATCGGCGTACCGGGTACCATCGACCTGGATATCTCCTGTACCGAGTATACCATCGGTTTCGATACGGCGGTCAATACAGCCATGGAGGCCATCGACAAGGTGCGTGATACCTCCACATCCCATGAGCGGTGCAGTATCATTGAGGTTATGGGACGTAACGCAGGCTATATCGCCCTGTGGTGCGGTATCGCCAACGGTGCCGAGGACATTCTGCTTCCGGAGAATTACGACTACGACGAGCAGAAGATTATCAACAATATTATTGCCAACCGGAAACGTGGCAAGAAGCATCATATCATCGTAAACGCGGAGGGCGTCGGACATTCCACCAGTATGGCGCGTCGGATCGAAGCGGCCACCGGCATCGAGACCCGGGCGACGATTCTGGGACACATGCAGCGAGGCGGAAGCCCCACCTGTAAAGACCGCGTCTACGCTTCCATGATGGGAGCCATGGCGGCAGACCTGCTCTGCGAGGGCAAGACCAACCGCGTGGTAGGATACCAGCACGGACGCTTCCAGGATTTCGATATTGACGAGGCGCTTGCCATGGTAAAGGGCATCGACCCGTACCAGTATCAGGTGGCAAAAGACCTGTCCAAGCATTGTTAGGAGACACTTACTATATGATAACAAGTACGGCGAACCAGCAGGTAAAACTGCTGGTTCAGTTAAATAAAAAGAGAAAACTCCGGGACGAGCGGGGCGTCTTTGTGGTAGAAGGCCCGAAAATGTTCCGGGAAGCGCCGAAAGAGCGCATCGAAAAAGTCTATTTTTCAGAGACTTTTTATGAGAAACATAAGGAGACGCTGATAAAGCGGATTCAGGCGGACGGGCTGGAGTTTGAGGTAATGCAGGATCACATTTTCAAGACAGCCAGCGATACCCAGACGCCCCAGGGCGTGCTTTGCATCGTGCGGCAGCAGGCAAGCGACCTTCCGACGCTTCTGAGGGCGGAGAAGCCGCTACTGCTTTTGCTTGAGAACCTGCAGGATCCCGGCAATCTGGGAACGATTCTCAGGACCGCTGAGGGCGCCGGTGTCACCGGCGTCATTTTAAGCAAAAGCTGCGTGGATCTGTATAATCCAAAGACTATCCGATCCACTATGGGTTCCGTGTACCGGGTTCCGACCCTGTATACAGAGAATTTATGCGAAACCGTGGAACTGCTGAAAGCCCATGGAATCCGGTCGTTCGCGGCCCATTTGAAGGGCGTGAACTTCTACGACCAGGAGAATTACCGGGGCGGTACGGCCTTTCTCATAGGAAATGAGGGAAATGGGCTCACAGAAGAGCTGACAGAACAGGCGGATACGCTGATTCGGATTCCCATGGAAGGGAAGCTTGAGTCCCTGAATGCGGGCGTGGCGTCGGCGATTCTGATGTACGAGGCATACAGACAGAGAAGATAAATAAAACTGCCTGAATTTTCATCCATCTTATTTCACAAGCTTCGCCTTAACAGCAGTATATTTTTTTTCCGGAATCGGCAGGGTCACACCGCCGGTCAACTGTACCTGAAAGCGCCGGAGCTGAATGACGTGCTCCGGATTAACGAGATAGCTCTGATGACTGCGGACCAGATAGTGCGGATAACGCTTTTCGATGGCAGGCAGGCTGTCCAGGGACGCGTAGTTGCCGTCGATGGTATGCACGGTAGTATGGCGGCCATTGGTCTCGATATAGATGATATGGGCCAGATTCAGATAAACGAGAGATTTATCCATTCCGCGGAAAGAGAGGCGTTCGGAACGTGTCTCCCCGGCTAACGTCATAGTGCGGAAGGTTTCGGCGTAATGTACCGGGTAAATGTTGTCGCGTTCATCGTAGGAAATAGCGTTGGAGATATGGCAGACCCGGATACGCGGTTCGCCGTTCTGCAGGCACCAGGTGAGCTGTACACGCTGAATGACCTGATTGGAGCTGCCATCGGGCCAGATGGTGTCCACCCGGTAGAAGACCATGATTTCACAGGCGTGTCTGCTTCCTACGGTCAGCGGGATCAGGGTCAGATCGTGCAGAATGAAATGGAGGGAATGCTCTTCCTGGGCGAAAGCCTCCAGAATGGAATCCCGGGTTCGAAGGATCTGTTTTTCGGCAGGTCCTATCCAGAGCGCGTCATCATGGAAGGCTTCCAGGAAGGGCGTGATGTTATTTTGATAATATTGCGTGATAATATCGGCGGAACGGTTTACCAGGGCAGTGATGTTCATAAGAGTTCCTCCTTGGTCGGACAAGTTATTTTTTCATAAAAACAAGTGGTATAGGCATATTATATTGCATATTTTGTCATAAAACAATATAATGAAATGCAATTCAGGAAAGTCGGTAACACTTGAACCTTTGCTATTTTCCTGAATTAAGGGGAATCCAGATGTGGTGTTTTTCAAAAATCAGAAGACGGTTGTCGGGTGACTGACAGCCGTCTTTTGCAGTATTATTGGGGATAAAAGGTTAGGAATGTCTAAAATATTGACAAATCCTTTTTACTCTGCTACAATACCACTTGTAACAAAAACGTAACATTTGTAATAATAATTGTAATATGTGACATAGAAATGTTAAATATCAACCGTACACATCATTGCAGTTAAGACTTACAGGAGGTTTTTATGAACGCAATCAACAAAAAGATACCGCTGTTTCTGGCAGTGGCAGGTCTCTGGATTCTGGGCTGTGGCTTTGACAATTTGGAAGTAGAGACATCTGCAGGTATCGAGTCCGTGATGGCGGATCTGACAGGCGAAGATTTTGAAACACTGAAGATACAGGATGAATGGGAAGAAAAGGTACTGGCCAAGGTGGAGGACTATGTGACCGTCCGCCAGGAACCCAGCGCCGATTCCACGGCAGTGGGGCGGATGTTCAAAGGCGACGGCGGCGAAGTGCTGGCCCGGACCGACACAGGCTGGACCCTGATTCACTCCGGTAATGTGGAGGGCTACGTCAGCGATGAGTATCTGCATTTCGGAGCAGACGCCTATGAGGAATCCAAGAACGCAGCCACGCTGACAGCCACATCCCTGACCGGAGGACTTCGGATCCGTTCTGAAGCCAGCGCCGATTCTAAAATTCTGAAGAATGTGGAAGAGGGAGCCAAGCTGGAGGTTCTGGAGGATGGCGACGAGTGGGTTATGGTGCAGTATGCCGAGGAGAAAACAGGCTATGTCTCAGCGGAATATGTGGATGTGAATTATGAGCTGGGCGAAGCCATGACTATGGATGAGATAAAGAAAAAGGAAGCTGAAGAGAAGAAAGAGAAGCTGAAGCAGCAGCTCTCCGCGCTGCAGGCCAACGGCGACGAGGTAACGCTTCTGGCAGCGCTGATTCAGGCAGAGGCGGGCAATCAGCCTTATGAAGGCCAGGTGGCCGTGGGCGCGGTGGTGATGAACCGTGTGCGCAGCGGACGCTACGGCAGCATTATGGCGGTGATTTACGCGCCGGGTCAGTTCGGCGTAGTCAGCAACGGCAGCATCGGACGCTATCTGAGCAATCCCAAGGCCAGCTGCAGACAGGCGGCGCAGGAGGCCATCAACGGCTACACGAATATCGGCGGTTACACCCACTTCAAGAACGCGAGTCTTGGAGCGGGAGAGAATTCCATCGTAATCGGAAATCACGTATTTTACTAAAGCATTTACAAGAGAACAGGAAATGATTTGAAAGGGGTCACCGTGGCAGCGCGGCGGCCCCTTTCGGGATTTTCATTCGGAATTCTTAATAATAATTTTTCTTGTGCAAAAGGGAAAACTATAGTATCATAGGGCTAAGATTCACAACAATCTGTAGACAGATACGAAAGGGGAGTGCAGAGCGATGAATGCCATGTACTGGCTGATATTACTGATTGTACTGGTTGTGATTGAGATTATTACGCTGGGCCTGACCACCATCTGGTTTGCCGGAGGGGCTCTGGTCACGTTTATTCTCGCGATGCTGGACGTTTCGCCTGTGATTCAGTGGGTAGTGTTCTGCGCGGTGTCTCTGGCGCTGCTTTTTGGAACCAGACCCTGGGCGCTTCGGTTTTTCAACAGTCAGAAGCAGGAGAAGACCAATGTGGACAGCCTGCTTGGAAAGACCGCCGTGGTGACGGCTGAGATTCATAATCTGGAAGGCCGGGGAGAGGTCTTTGTAAATGGCCTGACCTGGACGGCCCGGACAGAGAAGGATTCTGAAGTCATTCCGAAGGACGCCCATGTGGAAATCATTGCCGTAGAAGGCGTGAAGCTGATTGTGAGAGAGAAGAAGGAGGGCTGATTATGCCGAATTTTGTAGGAACTGTTTTAGTATTGGTACTGGTAGTATTTATTCTGTTGATCATTGCTTCCTGCATCAAGATCGTTCCCCAGGCACAGGCACTGGTTATCGAGCGTCTGGGCGCGTACATGGGAACCTGGGGTGTGGGAATTCATTTCAAGGCGCCGTTCATCGATCGGGTGGCGAAGCGCGTGACCTTAAAGGAGCAGGTCGTAGATTTCGCTCCCCAGCCCGTTATCACCAAGGATAACGTAACCATGCGGATTGATACCGTCGTATTCTTCCAGATTACCGACCCGAAGCTGTTCGCTTACGGCGTGGAGAATCCGATTATGGCCATCGAGAATCTGACAGCGACCACCCTTCGTAATATCATCGGAGACCTGGAGTTGGATCAGACACTGACCTCCCGCGAGGTTATCAACACCAAGATGCGCGCGTCTCTGGATATCGCCACAGACCCCTGGGGTATCAAGGTAAACCGTGTGGAGCTTAAGAACATCATCCCTCCGGCTGCAATTCAGGACGCCATGGAGAAGCAGATGAAGGCAGAGCGTGAACGTCGTGAAGCCATTCTCCGTGCGGAAGGTGAGAAGAAGTCCACCATTCTGGTGGCGGAAGGACAGAAGGAATCCGCAATTCTGGACGCAGAGGCAGAGAAGCAGGCAGCTATCCTTCGGGCGGAGGCGAAGAAGGAAGCGACCATCCGCGAGGCGGAAGGTCAGGCTCAGGCTATCCTGAAGGTACAGCAGGCGAACGCAGACGGTCTGAAGATGCTCAAAGAGGCTTCCGCAGACAGCGCGGTACTGCAGCTGAAGAGCCTGGAAGCTTTTGCTAAGGCAGCGGACGGGCAGGCGACGAAGATCATCATCCCGTCCGACATTCAGGGACTGGCCGGTATGGTAAAGGCAGTAACAGAAGTAGCGAAGGAAAACTAATGATTACGAAAGAAAAAGGGCTGCGGCAGGAGAATTTCCTGCCAGCAGCCTGATTGTTACTGTTCACTTGGTTCACAGTGACATGTTGGTGGAGGACGAAAGAAATGGATTTAAAAGGACGCGATTTTCTGACATTAAAAGATTTTACACCGGAGGAGATCGAATATCTGGTAGATCTGGCGGCAAGCCTGAAGGCGCGCAAGAAAGCCGGTATCGTAGAGCGCGATATGCGCGGTAAAAATGTAGCGTTGATTTTCGAAAAGACCAGCACCCGTACCCGCTGCGCTTTTGAAGTGGCGGCCCACGATATGGGCATGGGAACCACCTATCTGGATCCGTCAGGCTCCCAGATTGGCAAGAAGGAGAGCATCGCGGATACTGCGCGTGTCCTGAGCCGTATGTTCGACGGTATTGAGTATCGTGGCTTCGGCCAGGAGATCGTAGAGGAACTGGCGAAGTATTCCGACGTACCGGTCTGGAACGGCCTGACCAATGAATATCATCCCACCCAGATGCTGGCGACCCTGCTTACCGTAAAGGAGCACCTGGGCCATCTGAAGGGCGTGAAGCTGGTATACATGGGCGACGCCCGCTACAACATGGGTAATTCCCTGATGATCGCCTGCGCGAAGATGGGTATGCACTTTACCGCCTGCGCACCGAAGGCTTATTTCCCGAACGCGGAGCTGGTGGCTTACTGCGAAGGCGTGGCGAAGGAGACCGGAGCGACCATTACCCTGACCGAGGACGTGATGAGCGGCACCAGGGGCGCGGATGTCATTTACACCGATGTATGGGTATCCATGGGCGAGCCCGACGAGGTATGGGAGAGCCGTATCCGCGAGTTGATGCCCTATCAGGTCAATAAGAAGGTCATGGATAATGCAGGGCCTCAGGCCATCTTTACCCACTGCCTGCCGGCGTTCCACGATCTGAAGACTAAGATCGGCAAGCAGATTCAGGAGAAATTCGGCATTACCGAGATGGAGTGTACCGACGAGGTATTCGAGTCCGCCCAGTCTGTAGTCTTTGACGAGGCGGAGAACCGGATGCATACCATCAAGGCAGTGATGGCGGCTACACTGGGGGCTTAAGCATGAGAAAAGCAAGCCATGTGAGCAGGGATCCTTATTATTACTGGAAAATGATTTCTATGGTCTTGGCCTGCGCGGTGCTGATTCTGGCAATTCTGATTCTGTTCGGAGGAAAAGGGGAACTCCTGATTCCCTTGTGCTTTCTGCTGGGAGCGGCCATGTCGGCGGTGACGGGCATAATGGAGCTGGCGAAAAATAAAAAGGTGAGCGGCTACATCTGCTCAATTTTTGCGGGTCTGATGGTCGTGGCACTGATTTTCAATATCATCTGGATGTGGTTTCTATGATAAAAGACGAGGTTTTAGCGGCGCTGAAGGAAAGCGGCGATTATGTGTCGGGCCAGGAGCTGTGTGGGCAGCTGTCCGTGTCCCGTACGGCTGTCTGGAAGGCAGTCAGTAAATTAAAGGAAGAGGGCTATGAGATTGACAGCGTACCGAACAGGGGTTACTGTCTCCTGACGGCGCCGGACGCCATGACGGAGGCGGAAATCCGAAGCTATCTTCATACGGAGCAGATGGGGCAGAATCTGGTCTGCTTTGACGATACGGATTCGACGAATATTCAGGCAAAGCTGCTGGCAGAGAAGGGCGCGCCTCACGGTACGCTGGTTTGTTCCGATCAGCAGACGAAGGGGCGTGGCCGTCGTGGACGGGCTTGGGATTCCCCGCCGGGAGAGGCCATTTATATGAGTCTTTTGCTGCGGCCAGGTATCCGTCCGGAGCACGCGTCCATGCTGACGCTGGTCATGGGCATGGCAGTGGCTGACGCCATCAATGAGCTGATGGATGACAGCCTAGCCGGAATCAAGTGGCCCAACGATGTGGTTTTGAAGGGAAAAAAAGTCTCCGGCACCCTGACGGAAATGAGTGCGGAGATGGACTGTATCCATTACGTGGTCATCGGCACGGGTATCAATGTGAACACCCAGAAATTTCCAGAAGAATTAAACCAGGCTACATCGCTGCGGCTGACGACAGGTCGTAACTTCCGGCGCGCAGAGCTGATTGCCCTGTGTATGAAATATTTTGAAAAATATTACGGGCTCTTTGAAGAGACGGAGGATCTGAGCCTCCTGACAGACGAATACAACCGGCTGCTGGTGAACCAGAACCAGGAGGTCCGGGTGCTGGAGCCCGAAAACGAGTACACAGGTCTGGCTCTCGGTATCAATAACCAGGGCGAGCTTCTGGTACGCCGGGAGGACGGCCATGTGGAAGAGATTTATGCCGGAGAGGTGTCCGTGCGCGGCGTGTACGGATACGTATAAATGGGAGAGATTATGGAACAGGAAAATATAGTTCTCTGCGGAGCCAACTCCTACGAGGAAAAATACTTTTTTAACGAGCAGTTTGCGGCGCTTCCCACAGCCATTAAGGACGAGCTGAAAATCATGTGCGTGCTCTTCGTGAACCAGGTGGGCGGCATCCTGCTTCTGGAATTCGAGCCGGACGGCACGCTGGTATTCCGGGTATCCAGTCATGAGGACGATTTCTTCTTCGACGAGATCGGAAGCAGCCTGCAGATCAAGGAATTGCGGAGGGACAAGGAAGAGCTTCTGGCTTCTCTGGAACTGTTTTACCGTGTATTCTTTTTAAACGAGGAGACAGAACATGCATAACGAACTTTTGAAAATCGGACCCTTTACGGTATACGGGTACGGCCTGATGATTGCCATCGGCATCTTCTCAGCCTATTGCCTGGCGGAGTATCGGGCTCGGAAAATCGGGCTTGATGAGGAGCGGGTCTTCGGTATGACCCTCTGGGCGGTCATTGGCGGCATCCTGGGCGGTAAAATCCTGTATTTTATCACGATTCTGCCTCAGATCTTTGCGGATCTGAGCCTTTTATACCGGGATTTGCTGGAGGGCTTTGTCATCTACGGCGCACTGATTGGCGGTTTTATCGGCATCGTCCTGTATTGCAGAATCTGGAAAATGAAGCTGCTGGCCTATCTTGACCTGGCGCTTCCCTCGGTGGCGCTGGCCCAGGGCTTTGGTCGTATCGGCTGCCTGCTGGCGGGCTGCTGCTACGGACATGAGACCAGCGGCGCTTTTGCGATTACCTTTCATGAATCCGCGTACGCCCCCAACGGCGTACCGCTGGTTCCGACACAGATTATTTCCAGTGTGCTGGATTTTCTTCATTTTTTCATCTTACTGTATTTTGTAAAAAAATGGAAGAAAAATGACGGACAGGTGACCGGACTGTTCTTTATGCTCTACAGCGCAGGTCGGTTCGTGCTGGAGTATTTCCGGGGCGACCTGGAGCGGGGAAGCGTAGGCGTACTGTCTACCTCCCAGTTTATCGCGATATTTATGTTCATATTTGGAGCGGTGTTCTTCTTTGTATTGAGCAAAAAGAAGGCAGCTGTCTCCGATGAGGAGAAAAAACAGGATGAATAAGAGTGAGAAGCGGGCCCAAACCTTTCTGTATATGGGCGTGCTGCTGACGTTGATTGCGGCGGATTGGCACTGGTATCTGGGAGAATTCCCGGAAGAGAGCTTCGTGGCAGGACTGCCGGTGATGCAGGTAGTTTATGTGCTGTGGATAGCGGCCATTGTCATCTGCCTGGCAGCCAGCGCCGTGTTCTTCTGGAAGCTTCGGAAGCAGGAAGCAGCTTATACCCGCAAGAATAAGCACAGACGCGAGAATAAGCGGCGAGCATAAGACAGAAGCCCTCTGGGCAGAATTCTACTGTATAAAAGGAATTTTTAAATGGGAAAATTAATGATAGGAAGCGTGGAGCTTCCGAATCCGGTGATACTGGCGCCGATGGCAGGGGTAAGCGACCTGCCATTTCGCTTGTTATGCAGCGAGCAGGGCGCGGGCCTGGTGTGCATGGAGATGGTCAGCGCCAAGGCTATCGCCTATCGCAACCGCAATACGGAGAAGCTGATGGAGACAGACCCGCGGGAGCACCCGGTGTCCCTGCAGCTCTTCGGTTCCGAGCCGGATCTGATGGCGGAGATCGCCGCGCAGATCGAAGATCGGCCCTTCGACATTCTGGACATCAACATGGGCTGTCCGGTGCCGAAGATTGTGGGAAACGGCGAAGGCTCGGCGCTGATGAAGAATCCGAAGCTCATCGAGGAGATTATCACAAAGGTGTCCAGGGCTATCCAAAAGCCCCTGACTGTGAAGTTCCGGAAGGGCTTCGACGACGATCATGTGAACGCGGTGGAAATCGCGAAGATCGCCGAGGCCAGCGGCGCGGCGGCGGTGGCGGTCCATGGTCGCACCCGGGAGCAGTTCTATTCAGGAACCGCGGACTGGGAGATTATCCGGCAGGTGAAGGAGGCCGTATCGATTCCCGTTATCGGAAATGGGGACGTGGACAGCCCGGAGAAAGCGAAAGCTTTGCTTGACGCGACCGGCTGCGACGGCGTCATGATAGGCCGGGCCGCCAGAGGCAATCCCTGGCTCTTCCGCCGGGTGGTGGAATATCTGGAGAACGGGAAGCTCCTGGATAAGCCGTCGAAAGAAGAAGTCAAGGCTATGATGCTCCGTCACGCGCGGATGCAGGTGGAATGCAAGGGCGATTATACGGGTATCCGGGAGATGCGGAAACACATTTCCTGGTACACCACAGGCCTGCCCGGTTCCGCGAAGCTCCGGGGAAGGATCAACAGCGTGGAAAGCCTGACTGAGATGGAAGAGCTTTTGCAGGAAATGTAGGAAAAATCCAGTGAAAAAGGCACGCAAACATTTGACATTGCAGGCTTTAAAGTGTATAATATCGTGGATATTCTGAAAGTGGGGAAGTGTCGCCTGTCCCATTTCCCAGAACATTGACAGGAATAAATGCGACCAAAAAAGATATAATGGAATAGATAAGAACCAGGAAGGATGTAAAAATGAGCGAGAAGAAAAACTTACTGACTTATGAGGGACTGAAAAAGCTGGAGGACGAGCTCCAGGATCTGAAGGTAGTGCAGAGAAAAGAGATCGCACAGAAGATCAAAGAAGCAAGAGAGCAGGGCGACCTGTCTGAGAACGCCGAGTACGACGCAGCCAAGGACGAACAGCGTGACATCGAGGCCAGAATCGAGCAGATCGAGAAGATCCTGAAGAACGCAGAGGTCGTCGTAGAGGACGAGGTGGATTTGGACAAGATCAGCGTAGGCTGCGTAGTGAAGGTTCTGGATGTGGAATACGATGAGGAAGAAGAGTTCAAGCTGGTAGGCTCCTCCGAGGCAAACAGCCTGAACGGCAAGATCTCCAATGAGTCTCCGGTAGGAAAAGCCCTGATCGGCGCGCGTGTAGGCGACACCATCAAGGTCGAGACTCAGGCAGGAGAGATTGAATACAAGGTACTTGAGATCCAGAGATCCAAGTAAGTTATTGTTTACAGGCATTATCCCGCAAAGCGTGTTACTGGGAACGCAGTGAACAGTAACCCAAGTAATCGTTATACGAGAGGAGTAAAGGAATGGGAGAACAGAAGAATCAGAATGGACAGGAGCAGGATATCAATCAGCTCTTAAAGGTACGTCGTGAGAAGCTGGCAGATCTGCAGGAGCGCGGAAAGGATCCGTTCCAGATTACAAAATTTGACGTGACACATCACAGCCAGGAGGTCAAGGACGATTTTGACGCTCTGGAGGGCAAGACCGTAACCATCGCCGGACGTATGATGTCCAAGCGTGTCATGGGTAAGGCTTCCTTCTGCAACGTGCAGGATCTGAAGGGCAATATCCAGTGCTACGTGGCCAGAGACAACGTGGGCGAGGAAGAGTATAAGGATTTCAAAAAATATGATATCGGCGATATCATCGGCATCACCGGCGAAGTGTTCCGCACCAAGACCGGCGAGATCTCTATCCATGTGACCAATGTGACACTGCTCAGCAAGAGCCTTCAGATTCTTCCGGAGAAGTTCCATGGACTGACCAACACCGACGTACGTTATCGTCAGCGTTACACCGACCTGATCATGAACAGCGAAGTGAAGGATACCTTTATCAAACGTTCCAGAATTATCAGCAGCATCCGCCGTTATCTGGACGGACAGGGCTTCATGGAGGTGGAGACTCCGCTTCTGGTGGCCAATGCAGGCGGCGCGGCAGCGCGTCCCTTCATCACACATTCCAATGCGCTGGATGAGGATTTCAAGCTTCGTATTTCTCTGGAGCTGTACCTGAAGCGTCTGATCGTGGGCGGTCTGGAGCGTGTATATGAGATCGGCCGTGTATTCCGTAACGAGGGCTGCGACACCCGTCACAATCCGGAGTTCACTTTGATGGAGCTCTATCAGGCGTACACCGATTACCACGGCATGATGGATCTGACCGAGAACCTGTACCGTACCGTGGCTCAGGACGTGCTGGGAACCACAAAGATTGTATACAATGGCATTGAGATGGATCTGAGTAAGCCCTTTGAGCGTATCACCATGGTAGATGCTGTCAAGAAATATTCCGGTGTAGACTGGAACGAGATTCATACCCTGGAGGCGGCCCGCGCCGCAGCGAAGGAGCACAATGTAGAGTTCGAGGAGCGCCATAAGAAGGGTGATATCCTGAATCTGTTCTTCGAGGAATTCGTAGAGGAGCATCTGCTTCAGCCGACCTTCGTTATGGATCATCCGATTGAGATTTCTCCGCTGACCAAGAAGAAGCCGGAGAATCCGGAATACGTAGAGCGATTCGAGTTCTTCATGAACGGCTGGGAGATGGCCAACGCTTACTCCGAGCTGAACGACCCGATTGACCAGCGCGAGCGTTTCAAGGCTCAGGAGGAGCTGCTGGCGCAGGGCGACGACGAGGCGAACACCACTGACGAGGACTTCATGAACGCTCTGGAGATCGGTATGCCGCCCACAGGCGGAATCGGCTTCGGTATCGACCGTATGTGCATGCTGCTGACAGACTCCGCAGCTATCCGCGACGTACTGCTGTTCCCGACAATGAAGACCCTGGAACCAAAGCGGGCTGAAAACAAAGCCGAAAAAGCAGCGGTAAATGGTTCTGCAGAGGCTGCAACCGTGTCCGCGCCAAGCGTACAGATTGATCTTTCCAAGGTGAAAATCGAGCCTTTGTTTGCAGATGATGTAGACTTTGAGACATTCAGCAAGTCTGATTTCAGAGTGGTTAAGATCGAAGCCTGTGAGGCAGTGCCGAAGTCCAAGAAGCTCCTGAAATTCACACTGAATGACGGAACAGACCGGAAACGCACCATTTTAAGCGGTATTCACGAGTATTACGAGCCGGAAGAGCTGGTTGGTAAGACCTGTGTGGCAATCACAAACCTGCCGCCGAGAAAGATGATGGGTATTGATTCCGAGGGTATGCTGATTTCCGCAGTGTACGAGTATGACGGACGGGAAGGCTTAAATCTTTTGATGCTGGATGACAGTATTCCGGCAGGAGCAAAGCTGTACTAAAGAGGTCATTTACTACAAAAAATCGCGTTACTACAACTTTTCTACAACTTTTGCGCGAGACCCTACGAAACCGGATGAAGCAATATGAAAGGCGGATCTGCTTATAAAATGCAGATTCGCCTTTCTTTTTACATCAGCTTCATGTTCACACTAATGTTTTTTGCCTTCTCCTGCATATTCTCTTGTGTGATATGGGTGTAGATGTCCATTGTAGTAGAGAAATCGGCATGCCCCATGACTTGCTGAATGAATTTAACATCGTTGGTGCTTTCGCAGAGCCGGGTACAGAAGGTGTGCCGCAAGTTGTGAACACTAAAATGAGGGAGCAGATCCGGTTCACGGTCTTCCAGTTCAGCCTGATCCATTTCCTCCATGTTGTAAGTTACGCTGATTCTCTCAATCGCCCGATTGATATTGTGGGCGCTCATGAATGAGCCGGTTCGGTTGCGGAAAACAAAACCGTGAACTCCTCCTAACACCAGTTGATCGTCTGGATACAATGCGTCGATGGTTTCAATCTGGAGGCGAAGCTGCTCGGCCACCTCTGGATAGAGGATAGGGATAATTCGTGTACCGCTCTCAGTTTTGGGAGTGGTAATGTGAAATCCGGCTTTTCCGTCAATGACCCGGTAGATTAAGTTGTGGTTGACCGAGATTGTGTTTTCGCTCAAGTTAATATCGCTTTTGGTAATGCCGGTACATTCTGCTACACGCATTCCTGTTCCAAGGAGCACAGTCATGATGGGGAGCCAATGGCTGTATGTAGGGGACTTGGCAATAAAACGCAGGAAATTCTGCTGTTGCGTTTTAGTGAGTGCGATCCGCCGTTTAGGCTTTGGAGCGCTGCCGTCCGTCTTGAGCTTGCGGTAAATGCCCTTGCTGGGATTTTTGCGGATGTAATCGTCGTCCACGGCCATTTCAAGCGTAGGGTGAACAATGGTGTTGATGCTCTCCAGTGAGTTGATAGCAAAACCGTGTTTCAGCAGTTTGGTATAAAACGCGAGAATATCACTTCTGTGGATTTGTGGCAGAGGCATGTTAGCGAAAGGCTCTTCTTTCACATAGAAGTCCCACAGGTAAAGATAATTTGCTCTGGTGGAGGGCTTCAGTTTGATGTTGTTATTCATGTAGACCTTGAACATATCATTCAGGGTAAGCTTCATGGCTTCCTGAGTACGGATGCCATCATCCTTATCTTTGTTGATCTGCTTTTCTTTGACACGAAGACTTGCGAGATCGGAGTCGTAAAGATATTTCTTTTTAGTGCCTAATTTGTAGACATACATATAGCTGCCATCTGCCCGTTGTGTTTCTCCGGGCCGAAGATTTCGTCCTTTGTTGTCTTTTCTCACTTTTGCCATTACTGGTACCTCCTGATTATAAAAGTGTAGTGCGCCTTACTGGCATGGTTATTTAGCCGGAAATATCATAAAGATATTCTTTGATACGCTGGACACTCCATAGGACACGGGTGTTCATGGTAATGCGTGCATTGGCAAGATCCCCAATCTGTACCGCAGTGTGTCTTCCACAGCACAACAGTTTGCAAAGGGTATCGGTATCAACAGCCAAGCACTGCTCCGGCGGTAGGTCATTCGGTTTTCTTTTCTCCATAATCGTCCTCCTTTTTTCGATTACAATGATCCCTTACGATTTGTAGAAGAAGGTTTTCAACAAAAACAATGAAAACGGTCTTGAGGTCAGGAGGTATTGAAAAACAAAAGAACTCTAATGGGGCCATTTCCTACGCCAGAACGGTTCTGCCGTGTATTTCAGGCTGCTGCTGTGCAGCATTTCGATTATGGGCGCGCTTCTGTGGTCATCGCACACTGTCCAGAATTCCTGTATAACTCCCCATAGAGGTTATGAACTTGTCAAGGTACTAAAAGAGCGTAGGGATCATCCGGTATTACCAAATGATCCGATACATCCTATAAATAGGCTGGGAAGAAAGAACTTCTGCAAAGAGGAAAGAAAATTTAAAGAAAATCCAAAAATCAATATATAGAATGTTGGAATTGACAAACACTATATATTGTGTTAAAATTGCAATGTAATTGATTTTTGTGCGTTGCCCGTCAGGGTACACAGGCTTTAGGGCTTGTGTTGCGGAGTAATGACTGCATTGCACACGCTGTTAAGTTTGTACTTGTGTCAGTAGTATCACTGCGCCTTTTCAGGCCGGTATATTACTGGCTTTTTTATTTTACGGGATTTACCCACCATTGCGAGAATGACACCGGTTCATAGGCAACTATGGACACCAGGCTTTATGCCGTCTGTCATTCTCGCTTTTTTATTGCCTGTAAGCCTGAAAGGGCTTTAAGGATAAATCAAAACTGAGAAAGGCAGGTCATGTACATGAATGTGAAGCAGAAAAGAAAGCAGAATGGTCGGCGGGTCAAGTCGGCACACTCCACGGACTGGAAGATGAAGAGACAGGCAGTATCTTCGCTCCGGCTACGAAATGTTGCACCAATGACGAGGGCGGTTATTTTGCCCCGAAGATCACGAAGGGGGATTTGATATGTCTGGCAGCAATAGTGCTGAACGAAAGCGGTATGAACCGCTGGTGCTGGTAGAAACGGCAGATCTTTCAGAAGAAGACTGGCTGGATTACCGGCGCCGTGGAATCGGCGGCAGCGATGTATCGGCGATTTTTGGCACTTCTCCATTCCGGACAGCCAGGGATCTGTACTACGACAAACTGAACATAGCGTCAGTGGAAGATGATGAGGGCAACTGGGTTGCCATGGAAATGGGGCATTTGCTGGAGCCTCTGGTAGCAAAGATATTCGAGCGGAAAACTGGATATCGGGTCTACCAGATCAAAAAGATGTTCCAGCACCCACAGTATCCTTGGATGCTGGCTGATGTGGACTACTTTGTGGAACTGCCGGATGGCACCACAGCAATCCTTGAGATCAAGACCACAAACTATAATGCCAGAGATAACTGGTGGATGAATGGGAAGGAGACGGTTCCAGTCTACTATGAATCTCAGGGGCGTCATTATATGGCGGTAACGGATCTTGACCGATGTTTCTTTTGCTGCCTGTATGGTAACAACGAGGAAGAAGTTATTATCCGGGAGGTCAAACGTGATTTCGAGTACGAGGCTGAGATGGTCTTTTTGGAGCAGTATTTCTGGGAAAACCATGTGCAGCGCCATGTGCCGCCGCCCTATACAGAAAGTGGGGCCTTGATCATTGAGAGCGCACGCAAACACTTTGGTCCGGCAGATAAAAATGCTCCGGCCGTTGCACTCGACCTGGATATGACTGCAAAACTCATGCAGTATTTGCGTCTTCTGGATGAAAAGAAAAATGCAGAGGTGTACTCCAAAGAAATCGACAAGGATATTCAGCGTCTGAAGGCCCTGTTGATTGCGGAAATGGGTACCAGCTGTACTGCGATCTGTGAGCAGGAGGGCGTGAACTATACGGTTACCTATACCCCTGTTCGCAAGTCCATCATCGACAAGGATAACCTGCTTCGGTTGAAACTGGAGCATCCGGATATTTACGAGCAGTTTGTTACAGTATCCGAATCCAGACGGTTCAGCGTTAGAGCCTCAATTATGGAGGCCGCTTAGTGAGGTGAAAAAAGGATGAATTGTATTGGAACCTACGACGGGACGATTTTTTATAATCCTGCCAATAAGTTTTGTATCGTCAGTGTAAAGACCGCAGACCAGAGCGTGCCTGCCGAGGCCAGGTCAAACAGACGGTACAAAGACCATTTGATCCGCTTTACAGCTGTGGGGTATGAGATTCCACGGACAGATGCGGTAGAGCTGGAACTGGATGGTGAATGGACAAAGGGCAAGTATGGTGTCCAACTCCAGGTGGAGCAGTGGCGTGAAATTGTGCCCAGAACAAAAAACGGCGTAGAGGGCTATCTTGCCTCCGGGCTTATCAAAGGGATTGGTCCTAAAACTGCCGCAGACATTGTGGAGCGGTTCGGTGTGGCCACACTGGATATTCTGGAACACCAGCCGGAGCGGCTGTTGGAGATCCGGGGTATTACGGAAAATAAATTGGAGGACATCAGAGCCTCTTATGCAGAAAACCGTATGCTCCAAGGAATTATGACTTTGCTGGCGCCATTTAAGATTACTCCCAAGACAGCATTGAAAATATATCAATATTTCGGCCCAACCAGCGTAGAGATTTTGGAAAAGAGCCCATTTGAGCTTTGCCAGATCTCCGGCTTTGGATTTCGGCGGGTAGATGCAATCGTACAAAAGAGCGGGGGTGATCTCCATGACCCTATGCGTATCAAAGGGGCTGTCTTTTGTGCGTTAGATGAAGGCAAGAGTAAACGAGGCCATCTGTACATCAGTTCTGAAGAACTGGAGAAATCAGCGCTGAAGCTGCTCAATGAGAAGATACCTGTACCGGAGCTTCGCCTGCATCAGCAGGAAGTCAGGGATATGATGCAGGAAATGATCCTGAATGGAGCAATCGTTTCTGTGAAGGATAATATCTATCTTCCCAGAGTGTTTGCCCAAGAGGACGAAACGGCGCGCCGGATCGCCCAGCGTCTGGTCGCCCAGATGCCAGTAGAGCATATTGCGCCGGTGCTGGAACAGGTCAAGGTTGAAATGGGGCTGCGCCTGTCTGCACAGCAGGAGGCTGCGGTCTATGCAGCATTTAGGCATGGCTTGTCAGTGATTACGGGTTCTCCTGGTACTGGTAAAACAACAGTGCTGCGGACGATACTTGAGGTTTACCGGCGGCTGCACCCTGATGGCAAAATTGCTCTTATGGCGCCTACCGGTCGGGCAAGCCGCAGGATGTCGGAGAGCACCGGCTTTGAGGATGCCCGGACATTACACAGTGGTCTGGGACTGACCAGTGAAGAGGATGAGGGTAGCCGGAACAGAAAGTCAGAGCCACTGTCGGCCGATTTAATCATTGTGGATGAGTTTTCCATGGTGGATATGTGGCTTGCCGAGAAATTCTTTGAGCGCATGAAGGCAAATGCCAGAATCGTGCTGGTAGGCGACCCAGATCAGCTTCCCAGCGTAGGAGCCGGAAATGTTTTCCGTGAGATCATCGAGACCCAAATCGTCCCGGTAACGGTGCTGGATCAGATTTTCCGTCAGTCGAAGGACAGTCTGATTGCCTATAACGCCAAATTTATCAACGAGGGCAATACCAAACTGTTTTATGGACCGGATTTTGTTTTCGTGTCTGGTGATAGTCAGGAAGACACCGCTGAAAAGATTACAGAACGGTATTGTTTGGAGATACAGGAGAGTGGCATTGAGAATGTGCAGATTCTTTCACCTTTCCGTTCAGAAGGCGCCGCGTCGTCGGAACAGCTGAATGAAACCATTCGTGAATTGGTCAACCCATTCCGCTCTGCGGAGGAAGAAATCAAGTTTGGCCCCAGGATCTTCCGGGTCAATGACCGCATCATGCAGACCAAGAACACAGAAAAGGTCTCTAATGGAGATCTGGGCTTCATCCGGTATATTAAGGACACTGACCAGGGTAAAAAAATCGGCATGGATTTTGGCGCTGGCAGAACACTGGAATACGGCGTAGATGATTTGAGCAATGTGGATCTGGCGTATGCCACTACAATCCACAAGGCTATGGGCTCTGAGTATGAGACCGTCATTATGCCGCTGCTCAAAGCGCACACCATCATGATGTACCGTAATCTGCTCTACACCGGAATCACGCGTGCCAAAAAGCGGGTGGTGCTGATTGGGCAGAAACAGGTATTGTTTATGGCAATCCATCGTAATGAGATCGGCAAGCGAAATACGCTACTGGGTATGCGCATCCAGATGTATTTCAAAGCCTACGCAAAGAAAGCCGGCATCCCCATTCCGGCTGCGTTGGAAGAGCAATTAAAGAACGCAAGTTAAAAAAGAGAGGTCAGGTGCAGAAATGGCACTTGGCGTCTCCTATTTTTATGTCAGAAAGGAGTTTCCAACATGAATGAAAAAAGTAATCCGATGCCTATGATGTACAAAACAATTCCGGCAGTGGCAGAACTGAACAAGGTACCTGGCTTTGATCCGCTCAAATTTCTGCGCCATAAGGTGTCCAGAAAGACCAATGAGGAAATGCTGCAGTTGGAGTTGCCCTATCAGAAACTGTGGTTCCGTCTGCGCCACCCCCAGGGCCGCATGAAACTGACTACCCTGAGGATCACGGAACAGCTTGCGATTATGGAGGCCAGAGTTTATCTGGACCGCAGTGATGCAGAGCCTATCAGCAGTTACATCTCGCAGCACAGTGCGGAAGAAGGTACCGATTATGTGCAGGCTGCCCAGGATGAGGCATTGAGTGCTGCGCTGTCGGATGCCGGTTTCGGTTTGCAGTTTGCCGATGTTGCTGTTGACAGTACGGGCAAGGTGTTTGGAAGTAGTATTCCGCTTTCCGGGGCGGCTCCTATCCAGCAGCCAATGCCGGATGCGGCACAGAGGCCCGTAGAAGCCTCTGGAGCGGCGTTGCGGCAATCTGGCGGGGAAGTTCATGCCCGACTGGAAAGAGCGCCTCAGAGCGTCGTAGAGCGCCGTAATGCGCCTGCGCGTCCGACCTCTATCCAGAAACCTGCGGCAAAGCCGGTTCAGAATGAACAGCCCCCGGTTTCTCCGGTACAGCCCACTGTCCAGCAGATGGCTGCAGAAGAGAAGGAGAATATGGATACGCTGCCTGTCGGCAAGGTAGAGGAGAATGCTCCCAATATGGAGCTGCCGGTACCCAACCGTGAGGTTACATTGGATAGCAGTCCAAAACAGGATGATGTGTCTGAGCAGCCGGCCGCACCCGTATTCCAATCGGATGAACCGGAAGAACTGCCTGTGGCGCCTGTTGTTCAGCAGGAAGCACCTAATCAGCCCCTGGCGCCTTCTTATACGGAGAGCACTCCGGTAGAAGATATCTTGAAGGTAATGACCTTTGAAGAAGCGCAGAATGTGGTGGTGGATAGCGGTCTGAGCAAAGGAAAAACCATGGCAACAGTTGCCAAGGAGCGTCCGGTGAGTCTGAAATTCTATCTCACCCCTGGTAACAAGAGTACCAACAATATCGTTCGTGCTGCGGCGCAGATCATGCTCGATGGTATGGCCGCACAGAAAGCCGGATGATAAGCAGCCCCATCTATGGGGCCAAGAAGGGAGGGAGAACAGATGGACTCATATCCAGGAGATTTTCCGTTCGGTATTATGGATGTAGTGGAACTTCTACATCTGCGAATCAGACGCCGACAGGCAAACAGTGTATATGTGGATTGCCCGTTTTGTGGTGACCGCCGCGGCAAGATGAATGTGAATTTCGTCAAAAATGTCTGGCGGTGCAATTATTGTGATGAGCATGGCGGTATGCTTGCGCTTTATGCGCGGCTAAACAATACGACTACATCCGATGCGTATTGGGAGATAGGAGAAGCCCTGTGCAACGATTTTCACAGGGAACGGCCGAACTCTGGATATGAGATGGCAGGAAACCAGCAGGCTGGTACTGGGTCCCCGGTTTCGGGGACTCAGACCGACCTTGCCGGATATGAGAGGAGGGGCGAACTAAAAACAGTGCAGCAAGCAGAACGGGCCAGCGGACAGGAAATCCATCAAACGCTTTCGCTGCTGCTCGCTATGCTGCCTCTTCAGCCTGCCCACCGCAACCATCTGCACTCCCCAAAACGGGGACTGTCGGATGAACAGATTGATAGGATCGGGTTCAAGAGCACTCCACCCCCATTCCTTTGCCGCTCCATTACCGAGCGGCTGATGAAACAGGGATGCAAGGTGGAGGGAGTGCCCGGCTTTTATCTGGATGACAGCGGGCGCTGGACCATGAACTTCTACCGAAAAAACGCAGGGATTTTGATTCCGGCTGTGGGATACGACGGTATGATACACGGCCTGCAGATCCTTTTGGATATTCCGCTCAAGCAAAAAGATGATCCGCCGGATAAGGCAGGAGCCAAATACATCTGGTTTTCGTCCTCGTCCAAAAATATGGGTGTTACATCCGGGAGTCCGGTACATTTTATAGGAGATCCATCTGCCCGGGTGGTCTATGTCATTGAAGGACTGCTGAAAGCAGACATCTCACACTGCCTGACAAACCGGACTTTTGTGGCGATTGCCGGTGCAAACAACACCAGCCAGTTGGATACGCTGTTTGCACTGTTGGCACAGAATGGCACTGAGGAGATCATTGAGGCTCATGATATGGATAAGTACAGTAACCAAATGACCTCTAATGGGGCATCTAAGATCTATCTGATGGCCCGAAAAAATGGAATGGCATGTCGTCGGCTGACCTGGAATCCGAATTATAAAGGGTTTGATGATTGGCAGCTTGCCCTTCGGGAGAAAGAACAGAAGGAAAAGGAGGTGCAGAGAATGAATTTTAAGCAGCAATATCTGTGCGGTAAGTGTGATTTTACCTATATAGATGGCTGCGTCGAGCTTTGGCACACCAGAGCGGAGAAAGATTTGGACCTGACAGAGTATCTGGGGCTGACAAAGGAAGAGTATCAGATATTTCTTGCTCAAGGCAATCAGGCGCTGAAGGATATTCTGGACAGCCAGAGAGTTTTCCGGAGATTTTGCATTTACCAGCTTTGCCTGGGTGAGACACAGACGGTACCTTTCGCGTTCAAGCAACTGGATGCACTGCGTAAGGCTGGATATGAACAGCCGCCTGCCGCCGCCTATCAGACGGTATGGAGCGCAGAGGTCTGTTGCCCAAAGGGTCAGAATGACATGGAAGTGCTGGGGCGTCTGTTCCTGGACTACAATGAACATTTGCCGGAAGATTACAGAGGTCGTCCGTTGGCTCCATCTGATGTGGTGGAACTGGACTGCCAAGGCAAACGCACATACTTCTATGTGAATGACTGCCGGGATTTTGCACCGGTACGCTTCTCCCCATTCTTGTGTAAAAGACTTCCGGAGCCTGCTCAAAAACAGGAATGAAGGGATAGGGGTCAGATGCGTATTGCAGAAAAGAAGAAAAGTCAGATCGCAGCACTGTATGAGCAGTGTTCCGGCCTTCCGGCAGATGTCAGAAGTTGTCTGGAGAATGGCTACTTTACCGTAACGGTACCTCCGCCATGGAATATGAGCAATCAAAAGGTTGCGCAGGAGGTGCAGGACAAAATCAAGGAATGGTCAAGGCAGTATACTGGCGTGGTCTGCTACTGTTTTGACAGCTTCAGCACACTTTTATATGTGCTGTGAGCAACACACAATGGCATGGAAAGGATCATAACGGCCTGCTCCATGCCTTTTTTGCGAAAGGAGATTTTACAATGGGTGTTTTTTCAGAAATAGCAATGGAGCAGCAAAACGGTATGTTCGATTCGTCTGCAGCCTTTGAGGATGATGAAGCCTTTGAGCTGGAGGAGATGGAATCTTTGCCTGTGCCGCCTGTAGGTACAGACACTGTCCCAGTATCGGCGGCTTCGGTTTGTGCCGGTGAGACTGCTTTGGCTGATGCAGAGGAGGAACCTACGGATGAAGTAGCGCCTGCTGGGGAAGAGAAGTCTGCTGAGGAGGGGAATTCGGCACAACCGCCCGCCGCAGAAGATGAAGAAAAAAAGCGTGCGGAGCATGAGGCGGCTGAAGCCCAGCGCAAAGCGGAATTTGACGCCAAACAGCAGGCGAAGAAAGCCGCAGAGCAGGAGCAGATCGCCCGTCTGGAAGCGATGAGTGATGAAGAAGTAATCGCGGCCTCTACCCAGCGGGTAAGTACTGATGTGGAAAAACTGACGCGGCGCAATATGAAGGAGTGTGTGTCCGAGCATATTCAGATGCTCTGTATGGAAGATACGGCGTTTGCCCGTCTGACAATGCATCCGAAAAAGAACATGATTCGCTGTTTCCAGTACATCAACCGGAAAGCCTGGGATTATGTACAGGATGAACTAAAAGCAAGCGGAACCCGCCCTGGTCCCGGACAGCAGGCGTATGGCTGCGATGTGCCGGATGATCTGTGCTATCAGTGGGCGGAAGATTATTTCCGTGACCCTGATGCCAAGGAAGACCATGAGGATGAGGAAAAGTTTGTTCCCAAGCCGTATGCTGGGAAGTCCTCTGCAAAGAACAAACCCAAGAAGGCGGCAGAGAAGAAAAAGACGGAACCCAAGTCGGCACCCAAGCAGGAGGAAAAAAAGCCTTCTCAGGATGGGCAGATGTCGCTGCTGGATTTTGGTATGGCAAAGGCAGGCTGAACCGGCAAAGGAGGAAAAATGCAGAATGATTGCTTATAAGGGCTTTCGCCCCGGGCTGATATGCCGTGGCTATCAGTTTGTGATGGGGCTCAATACGACTGAAAAAGCAAATTGCAGGGAAAATGGATTTCACTGCGCGGAGGACCCGCTTGACTGCCTTAGTTATTATTCCAGCCTGGAGCATTCGGAATATTATATCGTCAACGCCGGCGGCGACATCGATGAAGATGAGCATGACTCCAAAATCGCCTGTACGGAGCTGACTGTGATTAAGCGGCTAACCAAAGAGGAGTTGTTTTTACATGGTTTGGCATACATGGTAGATCATCCGCGCAGGGTGTGGAGCTCCCATGTGGCAGCCAACCGGGCAATGGCGAACTGCGGTTATGCGGTGGTACGGGGCAAAGACCCCGTTGCTACCGGAAGACTGGGAGACATCCTTGCTTTTGCGAAGGAAGCTCCGGATTCGGAAAGTATCGTACAGGTTGCAGTGGGCCGGATTGACGGCGTTACATTACTGCCTGATGTGTGGTATGGCGTAGATTTGACAAAGAGGATGGTGAATTGAGATGAAAAAAAGAGCCCTGATGGCACTTCCCAATCTGACAGCGACGGATGAAATGAAGAAAATCGCGACTTCAGACCTGCCAAGAAAGGAAAAAACTGACTACGGATATGTTCGGGAAGTCTGTGAGTATTATACCTATCTGAGATGTATCAAACAGGATGGAATATTGAAGGTGGCTTTCTTTTTCCCAGAGCATCTTCGCTTGGATGGGAGTAATCCGGCCTATGAAGTGTATCTGGATAAAGAAAAGCGGCAGTTTATTACCTATAACAGCCTGATACAGAAATGGTGCGAATCCAAGTTGGACAGACTGGACTGGAAGCGGCAATACTGGTATACCAAAGCCTACTGGATCAGCGAGGAAGATGAGACATCTATACAGACATATCTGAACATTGATAAAAAAGCGGTAGAGGCCATCCTGCAGTTTCAGCGGGATGTGCGCGATGAACAGCTCGAACAGCGGCACCGGCGGGAAACTGATCCATGGGATAAAGATATGGAACAGGTGCCGGAACTTCCGAAGGACTGGAGTCGATGGGTGGATAAGGTTGCCATCCGGCAAAATTACATTTACTACCACTACAAAAAGGGCGGCGCCAAAACAGGTTATTGTACCTACTGCGAAAAGGAAGTACCGATCAAGGTACATCCACATCACAATCAAAAAGGCCGCTGTAGTTGTTGCCGCCATTCGGTGGTATTCAAAGCCTATGGACGAGCGGGGTATATGCAGACAGAAAAACATTTTGCCTACCTGATCCAGCGATGCAAAGTTGGCTTTGTAGTTCGTGAATTTCAGGCTGACCGGACATACAGAAAAGAAAGCCTTCCAAACTCCAGACTTTATTGCCAGGAAATCCGGCGCACGATTTATGACAAGGAAAGGAAGCCAAGAACCTACTATTGGGGGTTGTATAAGCAGCGCAATATGCGTTGGATTTCCGGATCCCCCTGTTCTTACAACTGGTCTGGTTCGCATAATGGACGGGTCTATGGCAAAACGCTGCCAACTCTGGAACAGAAGGAACTTCGATGCACAGGGCTGGTCAACTGGATTCGGAAGCAGAAAAGCGTTGATCCGGAAAAATATCTGGCTGTGCTCGAACGGATACCGCAAATGGAACAGATCAGCAAGGCGAGCCTGCCGAAGCTTACCAGAGAATGTTTCAGTTCCTGCGGAACGGTCAGTGAACTTATCAAAAACCGTAGTACAGGGAGCCTGATCAAAGCCTTGGGACTTGACAGCAGAAGGTTTCAGCGCCTTCGGCTCCATAATGGAGGCTGTGATCTGCTGCGGTGGCTGCAATATGAAAAGGGCACCGGCAGGGAAATCCCGGATAATGTCCTTTTGTGGATGTATCAGCAGGATATTAAGCCCAGGGATGTCCAGTTCATTGCCGACCGCATGAGCATGGTGCAGGTCTATAACTATGTGCGGCGTCAGATGCCATCTTTCCGGCGAAACAGCCATGAGGTACTGCGTACATGGGAGGATTATCTTTCCATGGCAAAGAAACTGCACATGGATGTTTATGATGAGATCGTATATCGCACCAGAAAGCTGCGGCGGCGCCATGATGATCTGGTGCTCAAATGCCAGGAGAAGGATATTGAACTGCAGGCCGAGGAGATGGAGGAGAAATTCCCCCATGTTAATGCCATCTGTCAGGAAATCAAAACGAAATATGAGTACGCCGATGCGGATTATATGGTAGTGGTGCCAAGCGGTATTCTGGATATTATTACCGAGGGGCGTGCGCTCCATCACTGTGTAGGAAGCAGCGACCGCTACTGGGATCGGATTGAGCGGCGAGAAAGCTTTGTGATGTTTCTGCGTAAAACGGATGATCCTTTCCATGCCTATTACACGCTGGAAGTGGAGCCGGATGGAACAGTGCGGCAGAAACGGACGGAATATGACCGGCAGAAGAAGGACATTGAGCAGGCAACAGAGTTCCTGCAGAAGTGGCAGCGGGTGGTTACCGCCAGGCTGACAGAAAGCGACAAGGCGCTGGCTGCAGAGAGCCGTGTCCTTCGTGAGAAGGAGTTTATCCAGTTGAAGAAGGATCGGGTCATCATCCATACCGGCCATTTGGCAGGAAAACTTTTGGTGGATGTGCTGATGGCAGATCTGATGGAGAACACGGATAGCATCCAGTCTCCGGCGCTGGCTGCTGCAGCGTGACAAATGAGAATGGCCGGGCATCCTTTGGGTGTCCGGCTATTGATGAACAAGGAAGGAGCAGAGCATGAAACAAATTGGAAATCTGGCAGTGGTTTGCGCCAGGCGACAGGATGTGCTGCTGCAGGTTGGCAGTGAAAAGGTATGTGTCCATGTGGGAGCCGGACCAGAGCGGAATACGCTTCACGCAGCGTGGGACGATGATGACGCCATTCAGCGTATTGTCCATGAATTGAATTTTGGCAGGTATGCAGCCGGCAGAAATGGGCTGCATACCGCACAGCAGGATTGCCCTGTGGGGCGGGGAAAGGAGAAAAGCGCATGATCAAAAACCTGAATCAGCTGCGCAGGACACTTCGGGAAGGGACGCAGTTGGAGATATTGGATCACTGCCGACCGGAATGTATTGGACAGATACGGAACATTACGCTGGTAAACACGCAGGGCTTTTATAGTACCGTAGCGAATCAGCCAGATGCGTCTGCCAACAGAGGGAACGGCGGCCGCGGCCCAATCCTTTGGTGGGGCAGAGCCGCCCACTGGCAGTTTACAGACGGTGTTTGCAGTGTTTTCGACAGTGAACAGAAGCATACGGAAGAAGAACTGGTTATGTCCTTCCGGGTACTTGAAAAGGAGGCAGCATAATGGAACGGAATATTTTTGAAAAGCAGAGAGAATTGAATGACCGGCTCAACCGTTATCGGGATGAGTATTATAACCGCAATGCGCCCAGTGTGTCAGATGAGGTCTATGACAGACTCTTTGACGAGTTGAAAGAGCTGGAACAGGAAACGGGAATCCAAATGGCAAATTCGCCAACCCAGACAGTAGGCTATCCTGCGGTAAGCAGACTGGAGAAAACCAGACATGAGATCCCGCTGTTGTCTTTGGATAAGACTAAGAGCAGTATGGTTCTTCTGAATTTCATGGGTGAGCAGCAGGTGATGCTGATGCTCAAACTGGATGGCCTGACTGTAAAGCTGACCTATGAGAATGGAGAACTTCTGGAGGCGGCTACCCGTGGCGATGGTGACGAAGGGGAGATCATTACCCATAACACCCGAGCCATCAGCGGTATTCCTTCCCACATTACCTACAAAGAGAGACTGGTTGTGACGGGTGAGGGCTTTATCAGACCCAGTGATTTTGAGGAACTGAAGACCAGCCTGCAGGACAGCAGCGGTAAGCCCTATAAAAACGGCCGCAATCTGGCTGCTGGTTCCATCCGTCTGATGGATGCCAAGACATGCCAGGAGCGTCGGCTGGTTTTCATGCCGTTTGGTGTGCTGGAGGGCTTTCCGCACCTGACCCGGAAATCAGATAAGCTGCGGGAATTGCGTGCGCTGGGGTTCCAGCCCTGCAAGTATCTGGTCACAAAGCAGAAACTGACATTGGAAAATGTGGAAGCCGGTATTTATCAGCTGAGGCAATATGCCACTGACAAAGATATCCCCATTGACGGTATCGTGGTTTCGTTTAACGACATCGCCTATGCCCAGAGCTGCGGCCACACCGGACATCACTATAAGGACGGTCTGGCCTATAAATTTGAAGATGACCTGCATGAGAGCCTGCTGCAGTACATTGAATGGACACCGGGCAGAACTGGAGAGATTGCTCCGGTAGCTGTGTTTACACCGGTGGAAATCGATGGCTGCGAGGTCAGCCGGGCCAGTCTGCACAACTTGTCCTTTATTGAGGATCTGGAACTGATGGCTGGAAACCGGATTCTGGTAAGCAAGCGAAATATGATCATCCCTCATGTGGAGGAAAATTTGGACAGAGGCGGTTTCTCTATGGCGGATACGATTCCCCATGTTTGCCCCTGCTGCGGACAGCCTACCCGCATCCATGAATCAAGCGGAAAGGGCGAAAAGAGCGAGGATCGCATCATCAAGACGCTGTACTGCGATAATCCTGACTGTGAAACACGCCGGCTGAAGAAGTTCGTTCATTTTGTCAGCCAGAAGGCGATGGACATTGAAGGGCTGTCGGAGGCTACACTGGAAAAATTCATTGGTCAGGGATTTATCCATAGTTATCTGGACATTTACCGTCTGGACCGCTACCGGGCTGAAATCGTCCGCATGGATGGGTTTGGTGAAAAGTCCTGGCAGCGCCTTTGGGACGCTATCCAGCAGAGCCGGAATACCACCTTTGAACGGTATCTGATTTCTATGGACATCCCTATGATCGGCAACACTGCCAGCAAGGTATTGGGTCGTGTGTTCCACTATGATTTGGATGAGTTTCGGGATGCGGTCTATGGAGGCTATGATTTTCGGCAGCTTCCGGATTTCGGGGAGACATTGCATAACAATATCCACGACTGGTTCTGTGTAGAAGATAATTTCTGTATTTGGGAGGAGTTACAGACTATGATGAATATTCAAAAGCCTGCTGTGGCAGAACACAGCGAAGACAGGGTGCAGGATAATCCCTTTGTAGGAAAGACTATCGTAGTTACCGGCAAGGTGGAACCCTACACCCGGGACGGAATCAATGACCTGATCGAATCACTGGGCGCCCATGCCGGCAGCTCGGTGTCCAAGAAGACGGATTATCTGGTCTGCGGCGAAAATGCCGGCAGCAAGTTATCCAAGGCCAGGGATTTGGGCGTTACAGTGCTGTCGCCTGCGGAGTTTTTCAGTATGGCTGGTGCTGAGTAAGATAATATAGCATACCATCGGTGTGCTGTCAGTTAATCAATGGGGAGAGAGCCGAAACAGGGCTCTCTCCCCATATCTTTTATGGAAGATTTCAAGTAGGAGGGATTTTAATGCATATCGACAGGATACCGGTTTACCGGGTATATCAGAGGGCTATTGATTTGGAGCTTTACCATTCCTTTGCCGAATTGGTAGTACAGACTTCTCAGGACGATACGGCGAGAAGGACTTACCGACAAACAAGGGCGATGCAGATATGGCAGGTGGAAACGGATGTGTCCGGCTATTTTGAACCATACCATTTGCGTTACCCTGGCGAGGTGTTGGAGCGGTTTGAGGAAAAACTGGGCGATGATGTCCAGGTGTTCCGCGCTCTGGCCCTGGCGCTGGGAAATACCTGTGCGATCCAGTCTGACAATATGTTTGTGGGTAACCAGCGTGGAGCATTCCTCCAGAAATTGCGACGGTCTGCCGGAGAAGATGTGTACCTGCAGGGCGCTCTGTATCTTTTGGAAACAGATGCGGCACAGCGCCATGCCCTGTTGGAGAAACTGGCAGAAAGAGAGTATATGAGAACGGAAGAAGCCCTGTTTGTACTGTCGCTATTTGATGATACGGAACGCGGCTATGAGGCGATGCATACCCAGCTGAGCCGCCTGTTTACACAAAATCGAACACTTTCTCTGGTATATGATTTTGGTGTGCTGGAATGGTTCATCCGGTTCTATGCAGAGCAGGCAAAGAAATACCGCGGGAAAGCCGACCTGGTGCTGCGCACGCTGATGAAACTGCCGTATATGAATGTGAAGCCCGACAGCCGCGAATTTTCGGTTTTGACTAAAGCAGGGTATCGCTGCGATGAAATCATTTTGGCAAACTCTCTCGCTGTATGGGCGGACAGGCTGCCGGATCGGTTGAGTTCCAAGAGCATCACTGCCGAGAAAATCGCAGCGGCGTGTGGGCGGATGCTTCTGAATGCTCCAAAGGATCTTTCGGAAGAATTTTATGAGTATCTTGGCTGGCTGTTTCGGTTCTATGACAGCTTTACGGTCAAGTACGAAGGATTTCAGGGACTCTGGGAAGCGGTTCAATATGGTTTGAACCCCACAGCGCCGAAAACACTGTTATGGATGAATCAAACGATACAGAAAGATTTTCCGTACCGATTTGATGTGTTTGATCCTCAGTACGATGATCTCGCGAAGGAACTGGAGCGGGATAACTATATGGAGTTGTTTACCTTGCAAATGCTGCATTCCAGGCAGGCGATCCCTTTGAAACAGTGGCTTTCCAGATACCAAGAACTAACCGGAGCCGATTATGGAGAATATTTCAGAAGTTGCCATAAGAACAGTGGGCGGGCGTTTGCCTTTCTGGTGGAAAGGAAAGAAATCGATTTATGGGAGTTTTTTGAGCAGCACAGGGATGGTGGCGAATACGCGCCACAACTGAAACTGCTGCGGGAGTATGCCCTAAGAATTTCGAGCTGGAGATGTTTCCGGTTTGTAGAGAGGTTGCTGGCTGAGTATACTTTTCCCCATCTTCAAACGATTTTTGGTGAGCGGTTTTACTTTCACGAATGCTTTGTCAGAAGTGAGGGGTATTACAGCAGAAGAGAATATAAAACATACATCAGCCGGCCATTCCTAACTGCAGAGCAGCAGCGACAGCTTTATGACTGGGTGGAGCTTTCATTTTTCCAAACTGAGCCGGAAAAATATGAGGACTTCGTTTTAAGTGCCTTAAAAGCACCGGAGATCCAACGCCTTTATGATAAAAAAGCGCTGGCAGCGGTGTTGCGGCAGTTTTTTCTCCACAGCGAGTATAACGGCTATGAAATCAACCGGCTGAAGGAAACATTCTATTCCAAGGAAGAGTTGGAGGATGAGCGCAGAGTCGAAGCTGAGAGAAAGGAGCAGGAAAAACGACTGGAGCAGGAAAAACGAACCATACAGAAACGGGAAAAGCTGCAGCAGCTTTATAACGGCAGCGCCGAATCTCTGGTTAAATTCATTGGGGGATATTATCATCAGGACGAGAAGAACGAGGTGCTGAATATGGCGTTTGACAAGCTGGTGGAATGGCCTGTCGGTTGTGTACGGACGATGGAAGCCAAAGGCGCACATGCCTTTTTTGAACTGTGTGGTGAACTGGTAAAGTCTGAACCCCGGCCAAGGCATGAGATTTTGAATATGGTACTGACACTGATCGGAGGTGAAGCAGCATGAGAAATACATTAAAACATCTGACCCTATTGACCAGAATGAAAGATGACGGATTGCTCCCGGCGCTTACAGGCAGCTTTTCAGAGGATGCCATAGCGCAGGCATGTGGACAGGTGGAGACACTTCAATTACAGGAACGGCTGCACATCCGAAAGACAAAGCGGATACAGGAAGAACTGGTTCGGGTGCCGAACTTTGCAGCACTCTATGGTGCGTTGTGCAGGCAGGAGATTGGTGATGAAGAAATTGCTTCGGTCTTAGAGTCGGCAGACGGGTATGGAGAGAGACTGACAGCGTATCCCCAAGAGCAGGTGCTGGCAGTCATGGAATTGGAACTGTTGCCTTCCCTGCGGTTTGAATACCTGAAATACTATTTTCCCTTTGTGATGTATGAAGAAGAGGAGCAGGTCATATTGGATAACCTGCAGACTTTTCCCATTGCGGAGTGGAAGGGACTTTCCATGCTGACGGAGCACCAGCGGGATATGATGCGGCAGCCGTTTCTTGGTTCGTATCTGTTTTGCTGGCATCAAAATGAGCGGAAAGCTCTGGAACTGTTGGAACAGAATCGTCCGCTCCAGAGAGTCTGCATCTTGCTTTATCGGCAAGGTGTGCGGCTGTTTCTGTCAGTAGAGCGCCTGAAAGATCTCCGGTGGATGAAAATGACCGATGTGGGAAAATTCCGCCGGCTGTTGGCTGTATTTGAATATGATGCAGAGGATTTGTCTGCTTTTTTTGACCTCTGGCTGGACAACCATGCCGGACAATACGACCTCAACTGGTTTATCTCCCAGCCACATCCTTTAAGCAAGGAACGAAGGAAAGAAATTTTATGCAACCAACTGAGTTATTTGAATGCTCTGTATGCCGGCAGGCTCCATTTGGATTTTAATGCAATCCGACAATTCCAGTTTTCAATTCTCATTTATGCAGTGGAGCATAGAAAAAAGCATTTTCTGGATTTGGTGGATCAGAACAGTGAAGTGTTCCTGTCCTTGGGGAGATACTCACTTTTGTTTGAGCCAGGCTTTTGTGAGCATTGCAACATCAATTCTCTGACGCTGAAGAATTTGAAAGCCAGCGATTCTGTGAACCGCAATGACAGCTTTTTTACGCTTCTGGAAGAAGGGCAGCAGTACACCTTCGAGGAAATGTATCAGCTCTGGCATCAGAAAGAGGTTTACGTTCGGCTATACACCATGCTGACACCTCTTCCTGTGGATCAGCGTTTGCTGACACTTCGGCAGCTGATAAAGCGGGAGCTGGTCAGCCAGTATACAGGAGATACAGAGCTGGAGCAGCTTGGAAAATGTCTGTTGGAAAGGCCATTTAGCGAATGGTACCGGAGTTCATTTGGACATATCCGTGGACTGACCCGGAGGACTGCCATGGAACTGTTACAACACTATACGAAGCTGCAGACATTCATACCGGCTTTCACTGCGGAGCCGGATGCGGTATTTGCCCTCAACAATATGACGGCTCTTTTGGAAAGGACGGATTGGAAGCAGGTACGCAAAGATATTCTGACAACAGATGCAGACTGGCTGGAACTAAAAGACAAGCTGGTCTTCTCGGATGATTTTGTGGAGCAGAACAGGGAGACTGTCACGGAGTTTTTACTGCGGGGTGACGCGGCTATGGTACGCGCTCTCTATGGGGAACTGGACGGGCAGGAGTTGGCTGTTGAAGCGCTGCGACGGATCGTACAGGCTGAATTGATGGGCCAGTTCTATAAACTCAAATATTTTGCCGGTGACCTGCAGCGTGAGATCCGCTACCCTGTCAGCGAGATGCAGGAGAGCCTCTGGAAGAAAAATCTTTCTTTGGCCCGAGGTGCATTTCTGGCAGAAGAGGTGGATGATTTTTACCACACTCTGCGGCTTGGGGAGCTTCCTCATGGTACCTGCCTGTCTTACCGTACTGGAAGCCAGAGAGAGTGCCTGTTAGCCGCCTTTGACTCTAACAAGAAGATTATTCTTGTGAAAAAGGATGAAACAGTGGTGGCTCGCGCCTGCCTCCGTCTGACAAAAGGTGCATTTCAAAAACCACCTGCCATCGATTTTTCTTTTGCTGATTTGTCGCAGGAGAACACGGCTACCGGAAAGTCTGCCGCAGGTGAGAAGGCTGTGTTATTCCTGGAGAGTGTTTATACTTCCAGACTCAATGATATTGAAAAAGAGGAAGTAATGAAACTGGCAGTTTCCCTGACAACACAGAAAGCGGCAGAGTTGGGTGTTGTGGCGGTACTTGCAAGAAAGTATCTTGGTTGCTATGAACGGGATGAGTATGTGCTTGCACCGTTCTATGTGTACATCTCAAAATCCAAAAACGGATGGCAGTATCTGGACTCTCTGGGCGGAGCGGCATATACCTCAGCAAAAGAGGAGTATGTAGAGCATCCATTCCTGGTCACACAGACTGCCATGCATCATACAGGGGCAAATAACAGAAACGAGGTGGATTATGAATAATAGGACAATGGCAACGGTTTATGTGGATCGGGATAGTATTTCCCTCAAGACCCGCTCCAGAAATGGCTGTTCGCCGCAGCAATTTATTATTTTGAAAAAGGAACTGCAGCGGCTGGAGGAGAAGAAGTATTTGATCGCCAAAGATATTCATTCCTATGCAGAACTGCGGCTGTGTGATGCCGTAGACGGTGTCAAAGTGCTGGAGTTTTCCTTCACATGGCTGAAGGATGCTGGCAGAGACAGCGTTTCCGGCTATACCGAACGGATCAGGCTGCCCTATGAGCCGTTTCGCGCATATGCGGCAGGTGAGGAAGAAACCGTTGATGGAACACGGTGGCGGCTGCTGTCCATTCCGGAACAGAACCGGCCAAAGCTAGAGTTTCACAGCCGGAAAAATCTCAAGGCCGTAGTGGAAAATCCTATCCTTCGGCACAAACTGGGGAAGTTTCTGGACCAGCACTTTAACTGGTACAACTATGAGCGCATCGTCCTGACGGATGATTACCTGCCTTACAGCTTCTTTTTTGAGGGCTACATGGTACAGGGCGCAAAGACTTGCGGTGGAGTAATCCTGCATGGCGAAGAGAACATCCAAACGGCGAAATACGGGATACATACATAAAAATCTATAGGAAGATTTTATACATAGTCAACACCGCCGCAATCGTATAGTTTGCGGCGGTGTTCTTGTTGTCCAACATGACATTGAAATTCATATTTTTATTCTTGTGCTGAAAAGTAGGCTATCCTATAATTAAAAAGAAAAATATCGGATTGGGACATTTCTGCAACATTTGATGTTTAGAATATCAGTATGATCGGAAAATTGGGAAAGGAAGTGAAGGCTTTGAAGAAGATTTTAATTGTAGAGGACGATCAGCTTTTGAATCGGACCCTGGCATATAATCTGACCTCTGACGGATATGAGGTCATTTCGGTTTTTAATTTTGACAGCGCGGTAAGAAAGCTGCGGGAAAATGAATTTGATGTGGCACTGTTGGATATTAACCTGCCCGATGGCAGCGGACTGGATTTGTGTGAAGAAATCCGGAATCGCGGTCAGCATACCTATATCATCTTTATCACAGCCAATGATAAGGAGAGCGATATGCTCAAGGGCTATGAAGTCGGCGGCGCAGATTATGTGACCAAGCCCTTTTCTGTGACGGTGCTTTGCAAAAAAGTAGCGGCGGTTTTTGCAAATCTGGAACTGCGGACACCCCGGCATGATCTGTTTGATGATGGCTTTCTGAAAATTGACTTCTCCGAACAAAGTGCGTCCCTTGCCGGAGAATCCCTGGACTTTACACCGAAGGAATACCGCACCCTGTTCCTGTTCGTAAAGAACCCCCGGATTATTCTGACCAAGCGGCAGATTTTAGAGAAGCTGTGGGACATTGATGGGGATTTTGTGGATGAGCATACTCTGACGACGATCATCAGCCGTATCCGTAAAAAAATCGAAACAGACGAGCGGAAATATATTAAGACAGCTTACGGCATGGGCTATCAGTGGATCGGCGGTGAGCCTCGATGAAGCTGCAAAATTTATCTGTCAGGGCATTTTTGAGAAAAATTGTGGCGGGGACTCTGCTCACTGCCGCTTTGCTGCTGTTGATTTTTTTCCTATTGACGAAAGATGTGCGTGTTGTCATCTGCGGCATTATTTTGACAGCTGCATTTTACATTTGGGGCATGGTTTTTCTGCACTATTTTCAAAAGAAACTTTCTCTGTTCACCGATGGTTTGTGCCAGACATTGGATCACATGATGGACAGTACAGACTGGCCCCAGGTAGACTATGAAGCGGAAACACTGCTGTCTCGGATTAGCCATCGTCTGGAACGGCTCTATAATGTGATGCAGAAAACCAGACATACGGCAGAGGGAGAAAAGGAAGAACTGCAATCCCTGGTATCAGATATTTCCCACCAGACCAAAACCCCCATCGCAAATTTGAAGCTGATCAACGATACGATGCTGACAAGGCCATTGACAGAAGAAAAGCGTAAGGAGTTTTTGCAGGCCACAGGCACACAGCTGGATAAACTGGATTTTCTCATTCAGGGAATGGTGAAAACCTCCCGCCTGGAAACGGGTGTCATTACGCTGGAGAAACAGGATGCTGTGATCGGGGATACGCTGGTGAGCGCCATCAATGGTGTTCTGGCTCCGATGGAACAAAAAGAGATCAGCCTGTCGGTGGACTGCCCATCTGATCTGACAATATCCCATGACAGCCGCTGGACTTCCGAAGCATTGTTTAACATTCTGGATAATGCGGTAAAGTACACCTCTGCCGGTGGCAGCATCCAGGTGAGGGTACGGGATTGGGAAATGTATTTGAGGATAGATGTGACAGATACAGGCAGAGGCATCCCGGAGCATTCTCAGGGCACGATCTTCAAACGCTTCTATCGGGATGAAGCGGTGCATGATATAGATGGGGTCGGAATCGGCTTATACCTTGCCCGTGAGATCATTACCATGCAGGGGGGCTATATTACCGTTGAGTCTAAAGTTGGGGAAGGATCAACTTTTTCCGTGTTCCTGCCCATAAAATAATTCTGAGGCAGTCTGTTTTGGCAGGCTGCCTTTTTTTTGAAAAATTTTTAGAGGGCAATGGATTTTAGGACAATTCTGCAACATTTGGGATTTATGCTGACAGCAACATTATGAAATTGGAGGTGGCCTTATGGAAATCACAAAGACATTACTCATCAATGCAGCTTGCTTGCTGATCCCGCCGGTCGTTGTTGTTCTGCTGCTCCGGCACTTCTTTCCAAGAGAAATCAGATGGTCGGCTGGTGTGGTGGCTCTGGTAGATCTGGTGGTCTTCTGGACAGATATTTCTTATTATGAGAGCGTTTGGCTGACGCTATTTTTTGTTGTAATTCAGTTAGCAATGGTTTTGCTTATATCTATCCGGCTTTATAAAAAAGACACACGAAAATGAATTGTCCTAAAATTGAAGCAATTCACCCTTAAACTGTTGAGCCTTTGGGATATTTCTGCAACATTTGGGGGTTAGGATGACAGCGAAAGGAGTGAATGACTATGACATTACCATTTGAAAATGATACTAGCCGGATTGTCAAAAAGTATGCCAAGCACAGTATCAGTCAAAGCCGGGTTAAAACATTTTTATCTGTTTTGACCATCGCGTTGGCAGTTGCCTTGCTGTCTGGCTTTGCTTTGTCTGTGATTGGGATGGAAACCGAAGCAAAACGAGAATTGCTTGTGTCAAGTCAGATGTTATATCACAATCTGAACGATGAACAGATGCAGACCCTGCGGCATGATGAAAGAATTTCGGATTCAAAGATATATATGCAGGCGGCCAATACGCAGATTGAAAACTATCTGGTGATCCCTGTCTATATCGAGCAAAATAACAGCCAAATCGTTATGGATGAAATTGTGGAAGGACAGTATCCCATAGACCTTTATGATGTAGCTGTGGATAAGGCATATTTGGAGCAACTGGGGCTTCCGGTGGAGTTGGGGGTAACAATCACAATCCCGTTTTATGATGGAAATACGGAAAACTTTACTGTGGTAGGCCTTACAGACAGTGGTTCCACAGAACGGGTCTACTCCCTTTTCTGTTCCAAACAATATACAGAAGCGGGAAGCCAATTCCAGCATTCTGTAACAGCGCTGGCTGTTCAATTTGCTCATGCGGATGAAATGTCCAAGCAGGTATTTGAAGCCATGACCAAGCAGATTGAAGCTGACTATGGTATTCCAGCGCAAAATTCTGATCCGAACGATGGTTTTCTTTCCTCTCTGGAGCCGAATTGGGAAGATATTCAGATTGTTATGATCTTTTCTTTTGCTGTACTTTTTGTTAGTTATTTGGTGATTTACAGTATTTTTTATATTTATGTGCATAATCAGGTGCGGGAATTTGGGCAGTTGCGTACAATGGGAACAACTGCAAAACAGATTAAGAAAATTCTTCGGGTACAAGGTAGGATTTTCTGTGTTTATGGTACAGCTTTAGGGCTGGTAATCGGTGGGATTGCAGCTTTTCTGTTCAAGCCAAACGGATGGAGCTGGGGTAATACCGCAATAACCAGTATTGTAATTTTCCTTCTTGTCTATGGCATGATATGGCTGGCTATGAGCAAGCCTGCAAAAATTGCAGGCAGCATTTCACCGATCGAGGCAGCAAAAAACACCGGATATGAGAGTTTTCCTGCTGTTTCAAAGAAACTACATCGGAAAATCACCCCTTTTTCACTGGCTATTATGGGAAGTTCCCGCAACCGGAAAAAGTGGATTGTAACTGTTCTTTCGTTAGGTATTGCAGGAATCATGTTTATGGGCGGAACAACACTCCTTTCTTCTCTGGATATGGAGCGCCTTACAAGACATGGGCTTTTAGAATATGGAGAATTTGAAGTTGAGCTTTCCCGAAATGCGATCAAGAATGACCCGCATGGACAAACTGGAGTCCAGTTAAAGAATCCTTTGAATGAAGATTTGATACAGACCATTGCGCAGATGGAGGGGGTTGCAGAAGTTTCGGAATATAAAACATTAGAGGCAAAATTTGAATACAACGGAGTGACTAAAAAAGAAAATATTACCCCATTCACACCAGATCAGCAGGCCCTCTTGGAAAAATATTTGGTGACTGGCACGGCTGATTATTCAACTATGTCTGAAAACCATGAGATTCTGGTGTTGCGAAATGAATATGCAGACTACATCTACGACTGGACATTTCATGTTGGAGATACGGTGAAGTTCCGCTGGTTTGATGGGATACGGGAGCAGGAGACAGAGTTTAGAATTGCTGGAGAAATCAGCGATGGTATCTTTGAAGATGATGGTGGAGGTAAACTTTTTGGAAAAACAGGATTTTTCCTACTGCCAGAAGAACTAATGAATCAAATGATGCCATCTGGCTTTAACTTCAACAGTCAGTTGCTGGTTCGTATGGATGACCTTTTACAAGAGCCAGCCCTTCGGAAAACTATGAATGATCTGCTTGATACCACACCGATGGTAACAATGGAATCTCTCTATGACTACTATCAAGACAGCGAGGCTATGTATCAACGCACCAGCCTTGTGATATGGGGGCTGTGTGGATTCATCATGCTGTTTGCAGTTATCAATCTGGTAAATACACTGATTGCTACGACACTCTCCCGCAAACACGAATTTTCTGTTCTGCGCTCTGTTGGTATGGCGAAAAAGCAGTTACGGCAGACAGTACAGTGTGAAGGCATTTTGCTGGCTTTTTGGAACATTTGTATCGCTGTCCTAATTGGAACTGCGGTCGGTTATGGAATTGTTCGCTATCTGAATTATGTTGGCGACGATACTTGGGTGTGGCATTTCCCAGCAGTACATTTTGCTGGATATATGATAGTGGCAATTTTGCTTCCTGTTTTAATTGCTGCCGCTCTGATCCATCTTTTGGAGAAAAAGTCTATTGTGCAGCAGTTGAGAGAGATAGATTAAGCAATAGAAATATCCTAAAGTGGAAGCAATTCACCCTTAAACTGTTGAGCTTTTGGGATGTTTCTGCAACATTTGGGGGTTAGGATGATAGTGAAAGGAGTGAAGGACTATGACATTACCATTTGAAAATGATACCAGCCGGATTGTAAAGCGGCTGGCGAAACAGAATATGAAAGCAAACCGGCGTACATCCATTTCTATCATGGTAGCCATATTGATCGCATCAACTTTTTTGTGTTCGTTATGCACATTCGTCCAAAGCTATTGGAATCAAAGTGTGCAGCAGGAGATCGCAGCCTACGGTGATTGGGATGCACAGCTTTTGGAGATTCATGCCGGCCAGCTGGATTTGATTCAGAATAACGAAAATGTCCAGACCATCATGGTAAAAGGAGATAATCAGACCGCCTTATTGCCAGCTGCATCCGGCCTGCCCTATCTTTTGATCCAAAACTGTGATGGAGCCTATTGGGGCGGTATGCGGGAAAAGAATCTGATCCTGCGCGGACGGGTTCCCCAGGCGCCGGGAGAGATTGTGGTTGGAAAAAGCTTTTTTGAGCAGAATCCATCTGTTGAGATTGGAGACCGGCTGAACCTGGATTTGGGCGAACGCAGGAAAGGAAATACAACTGTGGATTTTCTTTCCCCCATTCAAAGCGGGGAAGAATTTGTGAAAACAGGAAAAGTGCAGTACACCATCGTTGGTGAGATTGATATGACTGTTTCCAGCGCATACAATGGCTACCCTGCGTATGGGTGGCTGGACACGACCGCATTATCGGAGGACACGGGGATCGTTGCTTATCTTCAAGTGACGCAGCCGCGAAAAGTCTATGAAATCATCCCGCAGATAGCAGAGGACATTGGCTTGCAGCCGGATGAATTTGGTGACTATCCCTTCCGTTACCACACAGCCCTGCTTGGGATGTATGGAATTTATGCGCCGGGACATTTCCTAAGCAGTGACCTTCCCAAACTTGCGCTTGCGCTCGGTTTGGTCATGGCAGCATCTATGGCGGTATTTGCCTATATCATTCGGGGCGCTTTTTCTATTTCTGCGAAACGCAAGGTAAAGGAGCTGGGAATCTTAAAATCCATTGGAATGACTCCAAGGCAGATCCACATGATGATCGTATATGAGGCGCGCTGGTTGTCTGTGCTTCCCATTCTGGTTTCCGTGGGACTTGGATACCTTTTTTCCTATGGCGTATTGGCAGCATACTCTGACCTGACGCAGGAAGTGACAGGGAGCCGGATAACCGCTTCCTTTTCCCCGTGGGTCGCAGTGGTTTCCATGATTCTTTCGTTCCTGACGGTTTGCCTGGCTGCATCTGGTCCTGCCCGGCAGATGGGAAAACTTCGCCCGATTGAAGCGGTCAAAGAAAGTTGGAGCAATCCTTCTTTGAAAAAATCAGCAAAGCATCCGATCCTGAAAAAGTGCTTTGGATTTCTTGGAAATATTTCTGCAAACTCCATGACGGCTAATAAGAGGCTGTTTCGTACCTGTACGGTAACGCTGAGTCTGTGTATGCTTTTGATGTTCAGTTTTCTGGCTGTTTTTTCCGTTTCAGATATTAACAATACAAAAGCAGAACAGGACAGCCACTTTAATGTCAATCTTACAATGGAGTCTGGTCAGAAAATAGAGCCAGCGCTTATGGAGGAATTGAAGCAGCTGCCTCACATAGAGGAACAGGCCACCTATACAATGGCGAACTGTGCGCTCTGGGTTTCAGAAAGTGAGCTGTCGGAAGAATTTCTTTCCTCTGGAGGATTTGACACAAAAGCGGCTGGCGAGTATGTAGCAAAGCGCGATGGCTGTTACCGTATCCCATGTGTATTGATCGGTTTGGAACAGGATGCCTATGAAGATTATCTCATGCAGTCAGGGGTGACTTATTCTGAACAGGGTGCTGCGCTCATTGTCAATTCTGTTGTGAAAATCCTGACTCCAGAGGTTATGAAGCCAAAAAAGATATGGTTCCATATCTAAAACTCAAAGAAGGTCAATCTTTAGAAGTAACAGAGAAGTTTCTGGACTCCATTCAGGGGGATTACCGTTTTGATGTGACGGTATCATCTGCACTTTCTGAAATGCCGGAGATTGGGCGTAATATGGCCTTTTATACATTGCCCATTCTGGTGCCGATGGATCAATACTATGAGATTATCCAGAATTTCGGAGAAGATCGTGCAGTTTACAATTACAGGACTTACATGAATCTTCTCGTGGAAGATGGGCTGGATGCCGAAGTACAGGCGCAGGCAGAGCAGATCTGTGGTACTTATCTGGGGACGAGTGATTTCTATACCTCCAGCAAGACACAGCGCGCTTTGGACAGAGAACGGCTGACCGATGCGACCATGCTGATCGTTTACAGTCTGACTGCACTATTTGGTATCATTGGAATCTCATCGGCAGCAGTGGCGATCCTGAACAGTCTGTATCAGAGAAGAAAGGAATTTGCCATGCTGCGTTCTGTGGGGTTGGATAGAAAAGGTCTTGACCGTTTACTGCATATAGAAGGGTTCTTCCTTGGAGGAAAACCTTTGGTCATTGGATTGCCGATTCTGTTTTTGATTGTCGCAGTTTTGATGTGGATGCAGGATGTGACTTTTATGGAGTTCATTCAGGTATTTCCGTTATTAGGGCTGGCAGCCTATATTGTTCTGGTACTAATGGTCATCAGTGGGATTTACAGGGCGGCTTCCAGAAGAATCCGCAGGGACATTATTGTAGAAGCCTTAAAGGATGAAAATGTGTGAGTCTTACTGCAAAATGAATTGTCCTAAAATTGAAGCAATTCACCATGGATTTTCATGCCATTTAGGACAATTCTGCAACATTTGCCCTTTACTCTTTACTCAACAAATTAAGGCACACTTATAACAGGAGAAAACACCATGAAAAAAATCAATTTTTGCAAAGCAACAACAATCATTTTAATAATCAATGTTATTTTATCTATTGTTTTATTTTTCGTTGTTCCTGATAATATAGCAATTCAATGGGCAGGTACATCCCCCAGAAATGCAGTAGATTCTTACTATATATTTTTAGTACCGGTATTGTCAGTGCTTTTTGCTTTTGCTGGAAAACCTATTTTTACAAGGTTCCTGTTTAGATTGTGGAATAGAACTAACGAGTATTTAGTGGCATACCTAAATTTGTGTCTGCAAGTTGTATTTCTTACTTGTGAAATCTATATCGGGTTATATAACTTATGTAATTTTAATGTTGCCATTAGTATAATTCTCATTGTGGAATTTATGATAAATGTGGTGATTGGATTGAAATTATTTCACAATCAATCTATCTAAAAAATCGTGTAGTATGTTTCGGCGGACAGTTATTTCTGGATGCCCGCTGTAAATTTTTTTGAAATGTCCGAGCGTTGTAACATTTCTCGGACATTTGGGTTTTATAATGATCTTATCAACAAAAGCAAGCGTATACATGAAGCAATGCAATAAAAAAGTTGCTTGTTCAATAAGAATATGAATTGTCCTAAAATTGAAGCAATTCACCATAGATTTTCATGCCATTTAGGACAATTCTGCAACATTTGCTCTTTACTCTATACTCAACAAATTAAGAAAGGCAGGTAACTGTTATGAAAATTTTGCAGACAACTGATCTTAAAAAATACTACGGCACAGAGCCGAACATTACCCGCGCCCTGGATGGCGTGAACTTCTCTGTGGAGGAGGGCGAATTTGTGGCGGTGGTCGGCACTTCCGGCTCCGGTAAGTCCACCCTGCTTCACATGATGGGCGGTTTGGATACCCCCACCTCCGGCAGCGTGATGGTGCGGGATAAGGAGCTGGCGAAGATGAACGACGAGCAGCTTACCATATTCCGCCGTCGCAATATCGGCTTTATTTTCCAGAACTACAATCTGGTGCCGATCCTAAATGTTCATGAGAACATCGTTTTGCCCGTGGAACTGGATGGGGATACGGTGGATCAGAAATTCATGGCGGATGTGGTGTCCATGCTGGGACTGGAGGATAAGCTGAAGAATATGCCAAACAACCTCTCCGGCGGCCAGCAGCAGCGTGTGGCTATCGCCCGCGCTCTGGTGTCAAAGCCCGCTATCGTCCTTGCCGATGAACCCACTGGAAACCTGGACAGCAGGACCAGCGCCGATGTGTTGGGGCTTTTGCAGAGAACGAGTCGTGAATTTAACCAGACGCTGGTGATGATCACACATAATGATGCCATTGCCCAGCTTGCAGACCGTATCGTGCGGATTGAGGATGGCAAAATCGTTGGATAAAGGAGGTGGCAGACATGACATTGCCTTTTGAAAATGATACAGGGCCGGTCATTAAAAAATTGGCGTCACGAAGCATTCAGACAGATAAGCGGCGCAACCTGTTTGTGATCGTAACGATCGCTCTGGCAGCCGCTTTGATGGCAGCGATTTTTTGTGCAGGAGCGGGAAGTGACAGAAAACTGGAGGCGGACATTCGGGGACAGTATCAGGCGGTTGTGGTGAATTGTGACCGTGATACGATTGAAAGACTGAAAGACTGCCCGGAAGTGGAACGCTGGGGCCTTTCCCAGAATTACGGTTCTGCCCGCTATGGTGACAGAGTTCTGACTGTGGAGTATGCGGATGCCAACTGGATGGAATTGGGTAAGAAGCCTTCCTTTACTGGGACACTTCCGCAGGCTGCCAATGAAATTCTGGTAGAACGGGCATTTCTTGATTATTTTGAAATCCCCGCAGAAGTCGGGCAGACCATAGAAGTGAATCTTGGAAACGGAAAGCAGACCTACACCGTCAGCGGTATCATGGATGTGGAGAATGACTCCCGTATGTTCCAGCTTTATGTATCTGAAGCATTTGTGGAGGAGATGGCGCAGGGAGAGCCGCTGTTTGAATTTCGGCTTCGTTATACTGGTGCTGATAGTATGGAGCTGGAGCAGCTCAAGGCGGATATTGCAGCATTCCTTTCTGCCAACGATGTCTCAGAGGATCAGATTTTTTACAGTTCCAACTATTTCGATATGCAGGGCTTTAAGTCCGGTGTGATGAAATATTACATTCCCGTGGCAATCCTTTTGCTGGTTGCCTGTGCCGTGGTCATTTACAGTATCTTTTTCATTTCCGTAAAGGGCAAAATGCGGGAATATGGACGCCTGAAAGTGATCGGCACAACACCAAAACAGATCCGGCGGATCGTGCGGCGGGAGGGATTGCTGTTATCTCTTTGCGGTATCCCACTGGGGCTTTTGGTTGGAGGGGCTATCGGGTTTGCTATTTTCCCGGCACATTGGAGCTGGATGGGCAATCTGCCCTATCTGGCTGCGACCGCAGCAGCCTGCGCCCTGACGGTATTTCTGTCCATTCATGCGCCTGTCCGCATGGCGGCGAGGGTATCCCCAATCGAAGCGGTCCGCTCCAGTGGTTATGAAACGGCAACAGACCGGAAGGATCAGAAAAACCACCGCATTACGCCGTTCTCCATGGCACAGATGAACTTTAGGCGGAGCAGGAAAAAGACGGTCATCACTCTGGTATCTCTGGGATTGACGGGTGTGTTTCTGGTAACAGCCGCTACGGTACTCAACTCCATCAGTCCCGAAAAGATGGCGATAGAAGCCATGGGAGATCACTGCAACTATGAGGTCAGCTGGATGGATTCGGGAGGCGCGGAAGGATTGCCTGCCATCGCGCGTGAAAATCCATTGACAGAAGAACTTCGTCAGGAGCTTCTTGCCATAGATGGTGTGGAATCTATCACCAGCCATGAAGTAACATCCGCAACGGTGAAATTCCCCCAGGAAAGTGTTGCATTAAAGTTCCCTGTATTTGACAGAGAGCAGATGGAACAATGGCTGCCGGAGGAAAATCTGGAACAGGGCAGCGTAGATTATGAGGAGCTTGCCGCAAACAACGGTGTGATCGTGACTGATTCGGAAGATCATCTTTTAAGTATGTTTTATGGCTATACGCCTGCGGTCGGGGATGTGCTGACCTTTGAATCCATGGACGGTAAGGCCATAGAAGTAACGGTCATGGGGATTGCGAAACCGTCAGTAACATCAGGCACCGGCGCATGGGGCCTGTTTACCCTTACAGAAGAACTGGCCGATCAACTCTACCCGGATATTGAGAACAGGGAGGCCGTTTGGAATGTCCATACCTCGGAGGACTCGGATGCGCTCAGGGCGTCTATTTTCAGCCTGCTGGAAAATCCGGTGCTGACGGTCTTTTCCAGAGCAGACCATGCGGCATCCCTGGAATCGCAGCTAAAGATGATGACCCGCGGTGTTTATCTGCTGCTGGCGTTCCTGTTTGTGTTCTCCATGGTAAATCTGGTCAACACCCTGATGACCAATCTGCTGGCAAGGCAGCAGGAGCTTGGGATTTTGCAGTCTGTGGGAATGACCGGAAAGCAGGTTTCCCGTATGCTGATCGCAGAATGCCTGTGGTACGCAGGGGTTACGGTATTTTTGTCAGTTGGCATTGGCGGAATCCTGGGCTGGATTTTTGACTATGTGATCAGCAGCTTTAATATTTTTGGGGAACTGTCCTATCAATTCCCTTTGATGGAAACGGTTGTTTTTGTTCTGGCACTTTTGGTCGTGACCGGAATTTTCTCTGTGGTTGCTGTCCGTTACTCTAAACGGCTTTCCCTTGTAGAGCGGATCAAGACCATGGACTAACCAGAAGCGGCGGCTTCCGATGTGAAGCCGCCGCTTTGCTGACAGCAGAAATATAAGACTTAAAGGAGATGATCAAAATGACAGTACCATTTGAAAATGATACAGGAAATATTGTCAGGAAACTGGCAAGAAAAAGTTTGAAAAGCGAAAAACGCCGGAATTTGATGGTGGTGATCGCCGTTGCGCTGGCATCCTGTCTGATCTGTTTTTCGATTGTGATGGCTTTGTCTACCCGGCAGATAGAGAAAAATCATGTGGAGGATACTTATGAGGCGGTCTATACCAGGATTACTGAGGAAGATGTGTCCACCCTGAAGGGGCTGGATGACTTCTCAAGGGTAGGAGAGTATTATATGCTGGCTGTGGAACCTGCGGAGCAGGGATACAATGCCTCCTATATCTATTGTGATGAGGAAACGATGTATATTGCCCGTGACCAGATGAAGCTGCTGGAAGGCCGACTGCCCCAAAAGGAGGATGAGGTGGTGGTGAGCCGTTATTTCCTTTCCAACTATGCTGCAGACGCCGGGATTGGCGAAAAGGTTATGCTAAGCAGCGAGAGCTTTCACGGAGAATACACGGTGACTGGCATTATGGAAGGCTATAAGGAAAAAGAGGTAAATGGATCTTCCATCCTTCTTTCCAAAGAAGCCCTGAAAGGATGGAGCGGCTATGACCCCGCTGATTATCGAGCCTATGTGCATTTTAAGAATGAGCAGCAAATGGATGAAACAGAGCTGACTGCCCGCAGCAGGGAGATTGCCAAGGAATATCAGCTGGAAATGCCGATCATGAACCTCAGCTATATGAAGTTCTATAAGCAGCCTGTGAATGTCAGTATGCTGGCGCTGGTTGCCGGAATTGCAGTTCTGGTCATCATCGGAGGGTATGTTGTGATACAAAGTATCTTCCGAATTTCTATCAATGATAAAATCCAAAGCTATGGACAACTGCGGACCATCGGCACAACGCCAAAACAGATCCGCCGTATTGTCAAAAAAGAAGGCCGTTTCTTAGGATGGGCTGGCATTGGTATCGGTATTTTGCTGGGATGTGCAGCCGGGTTTGCACTGTTTCCCCGTGGGTTTAATCTGCTATTTTATGCAGCCGCGATTGTTTTGACTGCACTGCTTGGCTGGTTTATGGTATCCATTGCGATCCGCAGACCGGTAAAGATTGCCGCCAGTATCTCCCCGATTGAAGCAGTCCGCTTTACCGGCAATCAGAGCGGAAAGGCCCACACACATAAGAAGAATATGCGGTTAAATCCCCTCTCCATGGGAATTGCAAATTTCAGGCGTGACCGCAAAAAGACGATCAGTATCGTGGCTTCCCTGAGTCTGGGCGGGGTGATCCTTTTGGTGACAGCTTCTATTCTTTTGGTTCGTTCGCCGGAGCGGATCGCAAGACAGTATTTTCCGGATGGGGATTATAAAATCTATATCCATTCTGAAAAAACAGAATATGAGGTGATGTCAAAAGGAAATCCTTTGAATGAAGCGCTTCGGCAGGAGGTGCTGGCCGTGGATGGCGTAACAGATGTGATAGAAAATCGTCAGGCGGTTCATGTGCGGTTTGAAAATGAGGAAAGTTCTTCCGGCGGAATGTGTGATCTGTTGAGTGACCGAAACAGGGATCAAATGGAAGCGGCGCTTGTGTCCGGAACTTTACCTCAAGATTCCCATAGTATTGCACTTGATATGGATTATGCAGAAGATATGATCGGTGTAGATGTGGGGTCAGTTATCAAACTTACCATAGGGGATCAAGAGATTCCTGTCACTGTTTCCGGTCTGCTCATAAACGATGGGCTTAAAAATGGTCATGGTCCTCTGGCATTGGACAGCACCTGCATTGTTGCAACCAAAGAGCTATTTCAGGAAGCAATGCCTATGATCGATTGTTTTGATTATTCCTGGAGCATTGTCAGCGATCCCCAAAAGGCGGAGCAGATTGAAAACAGTCTGAGTGCGATCATTTCTTCCAATCCGGATCTTGACTTGGATACCATTGGGATACATAAGGATTATGAGGAAATGGAAAACAGGGTCGTTTTTGGAGGTTTTCAGGCGCTGTCCTGGCTGGTGTTCCTCTTTGGCGTGGTCAATCTCATCAACACCACCCTCTCCAATCAGATGTCCAGAAAGAGGGAAAACAGCGTCTTTCGCGCCATCGGTCTGACCAGAAAGCAGCTCTGTCAAATGACCATCTATGAGGGAATTTGCTATGCGTTTTCTGCTGCGCTGGCAACTCTGGCAGTCGGCCTCCCGATTGCAATGATAGCTGCTCGAAAATTCAGCGAAATGACTTTCCATGGAGCGATCATGCCATATTCCTTCCCCTTCCTGCAAATGGGGCTGTTCGTTCTGGTGCTGTTTGGCCTGGAGGTCATCCTGTCCTTCTGGACAATGCGCAGGCAGAAAAATCAATCGCTTGTGGAAGAAATGCGAGCGATGGAATAAGCATATAGGATCGGCGGGGCGGCGTGTGCTGCCCCGCTTTTTAAGTTTGCTGTTATATTTTGGATCATTATTGACTTCTATTACGGTTAGTGATATATTTATTACAGTAACCGTAATAAGGAGGCAGGTGTTATGCGAGACAATGCGAAAGGCGGTGCGCTCACAGAGGTGACATTCTTTATTTTGCTCTCCCTTTATACCCCGAAACATGGATATGCTGTTATGCAATTTATTGAAGACAATACAAAAGGGCGGCTCACGCTGGGGGCAGGTACTTTATATGGTGCGTTGAACTCGTTGCAGGAAAAAGGCTGGATTGCACCTTTTGGAGATAGTGCGGGACGGAAAAAAGAATATCTCATTACAACGCAAGGAAAAGAAATTGCAGAAAAGGAGCTGATAAGGCTCAATGAACTTGTAGGCGTGGCTAATGGAATTATTGGAGGTGCGGTATGAGCAAAAAGTATTATCGTTTCTTTGGCGGTTTGTTGACTGCCCAGGAACATTGGCTGAATAAAATGTCTGAAAAGGGCTATCGTCTGATTCGGGCGGAAAAAATGTTGTATGAATTTGAGGAGTGTAAACCGGATCAGGTAAAATACTGCGTGGAGTTTATCGGGCAAAAATCGAAGGCCAACGCATCCGATTATCATGAGTTTTTAGAGGGGATGGGTTACAAAGTATTTTATAAAAACATCAACCTGAACTACTCTGTTGGTAAAGTACGCCTACGGCCATGGGCTGAAAAAGGCGGACGCATAGCAACAAATGCCACCACCTTTAATCGGGAACTGTTGATCGTAGAAAAAGATAATGACGGTAAGCCGTTTGAACTTCATACTTCTTATGAGGACAAGGAAAACTATTACAGAAATCTGCGTAATCCGTGGTTGCTGATATTGCTCATGTTCGCAATATTTGCGGTTGCAAAATGTTCGGTAGTTTTTGGTGTGCTTGCCCTGGTTTCTCTGATTCCTGTTCTCGTATATCAAACCCAGGTTATGCAGAACAAACGCGAAGGTAAGACAAAAGAATGGTGAGGTGTTTATATCATGAATGAACGAGAAAAAACAATCCGATTATGGTTTGATATGTGGCTCAATCAGCAGGATATGGGCATTGATGATATTTTTACAGAAGATGTAATCTATACAGAAAGCTGGAGTCCCCAGTATAACAACCGAAAAACAGTAAAGCATTGGTTTCAGGAATGGAATACCCGTGGCAAGGTGGTCATTTGGGAAATCAAGCAATTTTTTCATAAGGGAGATCAAACGATTGTGGAGTGGTATTTCAAAAATGAAATGAACAATGGAAGTATAGAGGAATTTGATGGAATCTCGCTGGTTGAATGGACAGAGGATAATAAAATAAAGGCATTAAAAGAATTTGGGTGTAATCGCAATACCTATAATCCATACCAGGAAGGCGATACCCCTCAATTCAAAGCAGAAAAAGCGAATTGGTTTTGAATTGAGTGCTTATGGAGGTAAAATATGATGTATCGGACAGAATTAGTAGAAGGAATTACCGTGGAAAATGTAACAGAGAAAATCAATGCAAAAATAGAAGAAATGGAAAAGGAAAGCTATCGACTTGTTACGATGTCTTTTTGGGGAACCGAAAGAGCTGTACTGGTTTTCAAAAAAGGGTTAAAGGGTAGTTTGCTTTAACACATAGTTTGCTTTTGAACTGTCGTCTATGGTGCGTTGACAGACTGGTAATCTCGACTATTCGTTAAAGGACTTTATTGTGGACTGTTCGAGCAAGCCATTGGGCTTTGAGGTGACAAATATGAAAGTATTGGTCAGTGCCTGTATTATGGGAGAGAACTGTAAATATAATGGGAAAAACAACAAAAATTCAGCAGCTATCCATTTTTTAAAAGATAAAGAAGTGATTTCTATCTGCCCGGAAGTATTAGCAGGAATGGAAACTCCCAGACCCTGCGCAGAAATTGTGAATGGGAGAGTAGTTGATGAAAACGGAAATGATGTTAGTTTAGAATATAATAAGGCAGTGGCAGTTGCATTATCGAAAATTCAGAATGAAGAGATTGATTTAGTTATATTACAATCCAGAAGCCCTACCTGTGGTGTTAATCAGATATATGATGGTAGCTTCACTGGAAAGTTAGTTTCTGGAATGGGTTTGTTTGCAAAGGCATTAAAACAAAAAGGATATCATGTCATTGATGTTGAAGAAATATAAGTTTACCATTTTTCATTTGTTGAGGGATAAGGTTCCTAACGCATTAAGGCTGCATTTTTATATTCGCCTGATGCAAATGTCAATGGGAGCATGAGCGACTATATCATAGAATATTATTTTTTCACGGAGGCTGATATGAAAGAAAAAATATTGATAATAGAAGATGATCCGTTGATACGGAATGAATTGAAAACGCTGCTGCAAAGCAATGGCTATGAAGCGGCGGCTCCGGAAGATTTTTCTGATGTGATTGATCGGATCAAAGCCGAACAGCCACACTTGATTTTACTGGACATCAAGCTACCGGGAACCAATGGCTTTTCTCTCTGCACCGAGGTTCGCACATTTTCCGAGGTGCCGATTATTTTTGTGACAAGCTGCAACACGGATATGGATGAACTGAATAGCATCATGCTGGGCGGAGACGCTTTTATCACGAAGCCCTATAACACAGCAATCCTGCTTGCGAAAATTGCTTCTCTGCTGAAGAAAGCCTATCCCGCACAGCAACGGGAACAGATCGCCTATGGAGATGCGGTGCTGCATCTGGAATCCAGCAGTTTGGACTATCATGGACAGAGCGTAGAACTTACTAAGAACGAATTGAAAATTCTCTATTACCTGTTCAAGAACGGAGGGAAAATCTGTTCTCGTGGAGATATGATTGAGTATTTGTGGGACAATCAGCTATATGTGGATGACAATGCTTTGAGCGTCAATATCAACCGCATCCGGGAAAAACTGGCGGGCATCGGTCTGACGGATTTTATCAAGACAAAGCACCGACAGGGGTACACGATATGAACAGCAGACGATATTGGAAAAACAGGCTGCCATTTCTGCTGACGAACCTTGTTTGTATGGCTGCACTCACTGTATTTTTGCTGGTGTGCGGCAATTCGGTTTCCGCAGTAGTATTGATCCTGATTGTATGGGCATTGGTTTTGCTGATGGGACTTGTCCTCACTTACTGGAAACGAAAGCGGCAGATGAAAAAACTTCTGGATATGGCAGAGCAGCTCTCTGAGAGATACCTTATTTCCGAAGTGATGGAGCTGCCGGAGCAGGCTGAGGATCAGGTTTACTATCAGCTTTTGAAAATGGCTGGAAAATCCATGTTGGAGCAGATCGGGGAGGTCGAGCGGGAACGCCTGGAGTACAAGGAATACATTGAACAATGGATTCACGAAATCAAAACGCCCATTACTGCCATGAAACTTCTATGTGAAAACCATCGGATGGACTGGACAAAAGAACTTCTGCTGGAACTGGAAAAGACCAATCGCTTTACCGAACAGGCTCTTTATTATGCCCGCAGTGAGCATACAGAGAAAGATTATTCTGTCCGGGAAATGGCACTGTCCCAAGTGGTGCATCAGGCGATTGCAGATAATAAATATCTGCTGCTCCAAAGTGGTATGCGTCTGGAGGTGGAGGAAATGCAGGACACGGTTTATTCAGATGAAAAGTGGGTGCGCTTTATTCTGAACCAACTGATTGCCAATGCGGTCAAGTATCGTACGGAACAGCCGGTTCTCCGCATTTCTACTCATAAACGGCAGGATCAGGTTGTTCTTGTCGTGGAGGACGATGGAATTGGGATTGCTGCGTCCGATCTGCCCCGTATCTTTGAAAAGGGATTTACCGGTCAGAATGGTCGTATGGTCCAGCAGTCCACAGGCATTGGCCTGTACCTATGCAAACGGCTTTGTGAAAAGCTGGGCATTGGCATTACGGCGGAGTCGTCGGAACATGGCACAGCAATTTCCCTTTCTTTTCATATTAACTGTTTGATTCATGAAGTGCAGAGCTGAGAACCGTTCTGCACTTCTTACATTTTTGTTAGAACTTTGTAAGAAAACTTGATACAAACGAAGCCGCTCTTATTTTACAATAGAGATCAGAGGTGATAACAATGAAAGAAATTTTGAAACTGGATCATATCCAAAAATATTACGGAAATAGTGGGAATGTTACAAAAGCAATTCAGGACATCAGCTTTTCCGTTCAGGAGGGGGAATTTGTAGGAATCATGGGAGCATCCGGTTCCGGCAAGACCACCCTGCTCAACTGTATTTCCACCATTGATACCGTCAGTGCGGGACATATCTATCTGGATGGAACCGATGTGACGGAAATCAATGAAAAACAGATTGCCCGGTTTCGCCGGGAAAATCTTGGATTTGTGTTCCAGGATTTTAACCTGCTGGACACGCTGACCATTTCGGAAAACATAGCCCTGGCGCTGACCATCAACAAGGTTCCAGCAGGCGAGATTGATGGACGGGTGCGGGAAATGGCCGGAAAGCTGAATATCATGGATATTCTGGATAAGTACCCATATCAGGTGTCCGGCGGCCAGAAGCAGCGGTGCGCCTGTGCCAGAGCCATTATCAATCAGCCTAAGCTGATTTTGGCGGACGAGCCTACCGGCGCATTAGATAGTCATTCGTCCCAGATGCTGCTTTCTACGATCCAGAGTATCAACGAAGATCTCGGAGCCACAATCCTGATGGTGACACACGACGCTTTCTCGGCAAGCTATGCCAATCGTATTCTCTTTATGAGGGACGGGGCGATCTTTACGGAAATCCGTAAGGGTGGTGATTCCCGCAGGACTTTCTTTGAAAAAATCCTGGATGTCCTCACCATGATGGGAGGGGGCATGAGTGATGTACGCTAAACTCATTTTCAAAAATGCAAAGCGGTCTGTGAAGGACTATTTGATTTATATTGTGACCATGACACTCTGTGTCACCCTGTTCTATGCGTTTTTATCTATCAGCAGCACCCATTATCATCCGACCATTGGTGCGGAATATAATATTTCCCTGCTGGCTGGAGGTATGAAACTGGCAATTTGCGGGATTAGTCTGCTTCTTTTGTTCCTGATCCACTATGTCAATCGTTTCATGCTGAGAAAAAAACAATCGGAGTTTGCAGTTGAGGCAACCTTGGGAATGGAGCAAAAAACCATAGGACTGCTCTTTTTTGGAGAGACTTTTTTCCTGCTCATATTCTCTGTGTCGGTGGGAATCCTTCTGGGGATGATCGTTTCTCAGGTCATTACGGCTGTGCTGCTTGCTTCTTTTGGGGAACCCTACGCTTTTTCTTGGTCTTTTTTTCCAGATACTGTGCTGCTGACCGTGGGCTTCTTTGTTGTTTGTCAGATTCTGGTTGAAGTCGGGAATGTCAGAATTCTCAACAAAAGCAGGATTATTGAACTTATGACGGCAAACCGTCAGAATGAAAAACCGCTTCATAAAAGCAGATGGATGCCGATGATCTGTATTTTCTATGGCATTATGCTGCTGTGGATGCTGGAGGTAGGTGCTGTAAAATATCATTTTTACTTCGATCCCAGACATCCGCTTCCTGTAAAGCTCATGTATTGGGGGAATGTCCTTTTCCCTGCACTGACGCTGCTTTGGGCAATCGCAGGTGCTGTTTTACACAGAAAAATAGGATTTTCCCGATATCTTTGCGGGCTTCTGGCTGGTGCTGTATTGACCGCTATCCCGATTTTTTCCATCGCAGAACTGGAAAAAGCCTACTTCCTTGGATTTGACGCCCCAACTCTGAATCAATATTTGCTGTTTGGGGTTGCGGATATTTTGTTTATCATTTCCGCAGTCATTTATTTATCGAATGCGGCGCTCCTATACTGGAAGGAGTCTAAAGTGTCCCGCAAATATCACAATACGAGTTTATTTCTGTTTGGACAGCTTTCCTCTAAGCTGGCTACCAATACGAAAACGATGACGATAATTTGTGTGACCCTGACTTTTTCTATCTGCTTGTTTGTCATTGCGCCAGTTTTGACAGGATGGAGTCTGGGCTATTTGGATAGTCGGGCAGTCTATGATATTCAAATTTCAAGCCGCTACAACGATGTTTATGAAGTGGAAAATCTTCCGGATACAGACTATGGGGAAATTACTGCGTTTATAGAACAAAACAACATAGCGATAAAGGACGATTTGACTTTTTCGGAATATCTTCCCCAAAAAAGCGACTTTCACCAGCGGGTAAAGTACGATTTTCCTCCCTTGGCAATTGCACTGAAGGATTATAACGCTGTTCGGAAAATGTTGGGATATGAACCTATTACCTTACAAACGGATGAATTTGCTACCCACTGGCATCGTGCGGCAGAGGACAAGGATATTGAAAACTACATCGCTAAGCATACCTTACTGGAAACTGACGCAGGCACCCTGAAACTCAGTGAGAACGCCGTGTTTCAGGAGCCTGTGGGGGAATCTATCTATAATCTTTATACAGATGTGGTGTATATCATACCTGACGAGATAGCGCAAGTCTTGCTTCCGGTACAGAGCAACCGATTTGTGATGACCCAATATCCGCTTCCCTTCAAAACGGCAGAAATGCTGGAACAGCTTCTTGGGCGTTCTTATCCAGAAGATCCTGATAAAGACAATCTGGCAGGATACAGTACAACTGTCCATACTACGGAAGTGAACCGTATAATCGCCCTTAACTTTATCCTAAAAGCGTCCTTGATCTATGGTGCAATTGTGCTGATGGTGATGTGTCTTACCGTGCTGGCTCTTCAGCAGCTCCTAGATGCAGAAAAAAACAACTACAGATTTTCGGTTCTGCGAAAAATGGGAGTGGAAGAGAAGGACCTGCATACTTTGGTTCTAAAACAGCTTGGTGTTTGGTTTGGAATGCCGATCACAGCGGCAATCGTTTTAGCAATGATTGTGATTGGCTATTTTCTTCAAAGTGTTTCTGCTGAAATCTCAGCTTATATTGGCTGCGGAGCCTTGATGCGGCAAATAGGTATCATTGTCGGGATTTTCGCTTTGCTGCTGAGTTGCTATTTTCTCAGTACATGGCTGCTGTTCCAGCGTTCAATTCGCAGCAACTCCGATAGTGTAAGGTGATGGGAGGAAGATATGTACTGGAAGTTAGCAATTCAAAATATCTGCAGAAGCCTGCGGGATTATATCATTTACTTTGTGACGCTTACCTTGACTGCGGCATTGATGTACTCATTTTTGGCATTGGGCTTTTCATCAGATGTTCTTGCTATGGCAGAAAATATGTCGATGCTGACTACTGGAATTTTGCTTATGTCAGCTCTGGTTGCTTTTCTGTCCTCGTTTGTGATCGGTTATGCGATCCGCTTTATGCTGGAAGGAGTTTGCAACCTACGAACTGATTGGCATGGAAGCAAAGACAGTACGGAATTTGTTCCTTGCTGAAAACAGTATCATCGGTACAGGAGCCTTTCTGCTTGGTTCTTTGGTTGGCACAGGGCTTTCCGGTTTGCTGAATCAGGTGGTAAAAAATATCTTTGAGGTGCCGCATACCTATCAGGTTTCCTTTTCTCTCCAGGCATGGGCAGTAACATTTTTGTTTTTTGCCTTGATGTATGGTTTTGGGATGCTCCGAGCAGCAAAGATTATCCGGCATCAGAAAGTAATCGATTTGCTGTATGATAACCGCAAGAATGAAGAATACCGTTTTAAATCATGCAGTCGTAGTCTTCTGGTAGTATTGCTTTCAATAGCCGCAATGGTTGCAGGCGTGATTTTGCTTGGGCGGATGCTTCAGACACAAACCAATGAAGCATTTTTGTACCTTGGCGGAGCCTGCCTGCTCATTCTGGTGGGGGTTTACGAGCTGCATCGCCAGATTCCGCTTTTGCTGCACCGATTTGCAAAACAAAATCTGCGCCATAAGTACAAAGAAGAAAATCTGTTCTTCCTGGGGCAGATTGGGCGGCGCATCCATTCTGCTGGCCGGACAATGGCTGTGGTGGCGATTCTTTTAACCATATCTCTGGCAACCATGTTTGTGGGGCTTACCATGGGAGCAGGCTACAAAGCCAACATGAAAGCCTATTATCCCTATGATGCAGGCGTGGCGATTGATGCACCTTTGGAAAAATCCAACATGGATTCCATCGTTTCCTTTACAGAGGAGCATTGTGGAGTCGAGGATTCTGTGAGTTATTATCTGTATGCGGTTCCTGAAAAACCGATCGAAGCCTTGTCCTTGTCCGACTATAACCATTTGCGTGAAATCCTGGGGCTTTCTCCTGTTTCCATGAGCAACAACGAATTTTTGGTTCATTGCGATACATGGAACTATATGGACGGAATCCGACAGGGCTTGGCGCAGCAGCCGGAGATCACATTCAATGGTCGGACCTTGTCTGCTGCGGAAACGCCGATCCTGACGGAGCCGATGGAGCAGTATCAAATGGCCGGAACGAAGGGATATGTACTTGTTCTGCCGGATGAAGCAGCTTCACAATTCGTCGGAGAAAAAATCCGTCTGGCGATGAAACTGGAAGATGGCGGATACCCGGAATTGAAAAGCGACTTGAAGCAATTCCTGAACAGTGGGAAATGGCAGCCGGAATTGCAGTCCGGTCAACAGCTTCCGGAAAAAGTAACGATGGGTGTTACAGTAAAGGCGTGGGGCGTTGCCAATTCGCTGACGGGATTTACAGCTATTTCGTTCTGCGGATTGTATTTAAGCATTATTTTCATCATTCTATCCTGCTCGGTTCTTGCATTTGAGCAGCTTTCTGCCATAGACAAAAACCAGAAGAATTATGCAGTCATTGACCGTTTGGGTGTACCGAGCCACAGGCAGGCTTCCCTGATCCGCAGGGAACTGTCCACAGTCTTTTTGATCCCACTGCTATTCCCTCTTTTGCTGACGGTTTTACTGATCACAGGGGCACAGTTCTTTTTCGGAGAGGCAATCTTGCAGCAGGGACTTGTACCTCTTTATGGTCTGGTGACGATCCTGCTATTCTGTGCAATCTACCTGACCTATTTTGGTGCAACAATGTTCTTATTCAAACGGGTTATTCTTCGACCGGAAATGAGATAAAAATTGAATTGCTACAAAAATGAAGCAATTCCGCCTGTTTTCTTGCCGAAAAAGAAAGAGGTTAGGAGATTTCTGCAACATTTGGCCTTTATCATAGAGTAATAAATTAGAAATGCTGATACCTTACACCATGCAAAGGAGTGGATTACTATGGCAAACAAAGAAAAGCGCTTTGAAACAATCTATACACAGGGAACTTCCTTGAGTATTGTTGTAGACACCGAAACAGGTGTAAACTACCTTGTCCATGATACGGGGATTACCCCTTTGCTGGATAAAAACGGAACAGTCGTTATTACTGAAATAAACAAGTAAACTTTATATTGGTTGCAGGGTATCAGCATTCTAATTATGAATAAGGGAGGGACATATGGGAAAAATCTTTGTATTGTCGGTAACAGACCATGAAGAATATATACTTAGCAGAATTATGGAGATTATTGCAGCCGAGCCGGGATTTGACCATATTGTGTCATCTCACCCTTGTAATACTCTTGTTTTTCCGGGATTGGAGCTTCGCCTGAAGGAGAGAACTGTACACCGAAACGGCGAGTTGATTTCTATGACCCATCGGGAATTTGCGACATTGGTATACTTAGCAAACCACCCATCCTGGGTATTTTCTGCCGGGCAGATCTATGAAGAAGTGTGGGGTGAGGATGGTGAAAACTGCGGAACAGCCGTTGCCAGCGTCATTGGTCAGATCCGCAGAAAACTGACTCCGGATATGCCGAAAGCGGGTTATATCCGTACTGTTTTGGGGAGCGGATACAAATTTGAAGTTCCGCAGGGTATGGCAGAATAGAACAATCAAATATATATTAGCTGCGATATTATGAAGCAGTCCAAAGCGGGAAACCCTTATGATGGGTCTCCTGCTTTTTGTTTTCATAAAAATAGTGTGTGATTGTTGAGAATAGGCGTCATATAGGCGTAAAGGATATGTATAAAGTAAAAAGGAGGTATTACATATGCTTATTGGCGTTGATCATGGCAACAAACAAATTAAAACGGTTCATTGCAACCCCTTTGTGTCCGGTCTGAAGCAGAGTGTCACCCGTCCCTTTGGACAGAATGTACTGAGGTATCAGAATACCTACTATACGCTGTCTACTGAGCGGATTCCTTATCGGAAAGATAAAACGGAGGATGATCGCTTCTTTATCCTGACCCTATTTGCTTTGGCTGGTGAGATTGAAGCGAGGGGGGCATATTCCTCAGAGGTGCAGCGTATCCAACTGGCGGTAGGGTTGCCGCCGGCACACTTTGGCGCCCAGGTGGAGCGGTTTACACAATACTTTGGGCAGCGGGGAATGGTAGAATTTGAGGTGCAGGGCAAGCCGTACTCCATCTATATTGAAGATGTGGCCTGCTTTCCCCAGGCTTACGCAGCAGCGGCCACCATGCTTCACACGCTTGTGGAGGAGCCCAAAGCGGTAATCTTGGATATTGGCGGGTTTACTGCCGACTATCTGCTGATGAAAAACGGAGAGATTGACCTTACCTCCTGCGATTCGTTAGAAAATGGTGTGATCCTGTTGTACAATAAGGTGCGTTCCAAGGTGAATTCGGAGCTGGACCTGCTGTTGGATGAAGGAGATGTGGACGCTATCCTGATGGGGAAGAAGACCCAATATCCAGACGCAGCTATACGGCTGACAGAGCAGATGGCACAGGAATTTATCAATGATCTGTTCAGCACGCTGCGAGAGAGGATGTTGGATTTGCAATACTGCAAGGTAGTATTTGTAGGCGGTGGCGCCATTCTTTTGAAGCGACAGATCGAAACTTCGGGCAAGGTGGGAACACCATTCTTCGTACCGAAAATCAATGCAAATGCGGATGGCTATGAGTATCTGTACCGGATTGAAACAGCAGGCAGGTGATGGTATGGGCGAGAAAAAAGAACGAGGGCGGTTTACGCTGCGATTCAATGAGGGAGATCCCATACACGAGACTGCCATTGGATTACTGGAGCTGCAGAGTCCACGTACAAAAGCACAGTATGTGGCAAATGCAGTGGTCTACTATAATGAGCACTTTGGGCAAGAGCCGCAGCCGCTAAATGCTTCAATCATCAGCAAAGAAGCGGTGGTGGCTATCGTCAAAGAGATTTTGCGGCAGGAAGGTATGGGACAGGAAAAAGCAGAAGAGCAGATTCCTACAGCCAGATTGGTGGAGAAGCCTGCAGCGCCTGTGATGCTTTCGACTGCACAGGAAGTGGACGATGATCCGGAAATGGACGATAGGACACGCAGCCTGATTGCCAGTACTTTATCTGCGTTCCGCAGCCGGGGATAATCAAAAGAGGCATGGGAGCCAGTGATGCTCCTATGCCTCTTCCTGTATGGCCGCGATAAAACTGTCTAAAATATCTTCAAAATGCCTGTATTGTTTGGGTGTTAGTGTGGAAATCTTCTCCATAAGAAGGGAGGAATCTGTTTCTGTGATGACGCCTCGCAACAAATACTCGGTGCTGATGTTGAGTGCATCACAGACTTTAAGGATCGTTTCAGGTCTCATAGCCTTTTGACCCAGTTCTGCGGTGGAGATGGTCTGTGGTGTGACATGAGCCAACTCTGCCAGAGTTTCCTGGGTCATATTCAGTTGTTTCCTCCGGTCGAAGATCCGTTTGCCCATATCTTTCAGTAGATTATCCATGCGTCACCTCCATGCTATAGTTACATTTTATCCTCTATGACATGGATTATTAAGCGGTCATGGTTGATTTATCTCGTCTATGGCAAGTATAATAGACAAAGAAGTATGCTGGGAAAGGAGAACCATATGAACAGTTTTTCGTGTGTGATTACAGGCCACAGACCGACCCGTTTTAAGTTCAAATATAACGAAAAGGACAAGCGTTGTCAGCGGATCAAAAAATGTCTGCAGGAGCAGCTTATACGGCTTTATAATCAGGGAGTACGATGCTTTTGGGTTGGGGGAGCAATGGGAGCTGATATGTGGGCAGCAGAGATCCTGCTGCGAATGAAAGAACAGACAATGTATCAAGATGTGGAATTGTGTCTGGCTCTCCCTTTTGAGGGTTATGATGCAGGCTGGGATGACTGGCATCGAAAGAGGATGGGGTTTATTCGCAAATATGCTGCGAAGGTCTTAATCTTGGGTGAAATGCCATCAAGTGACAATTATAAGAAACGCAATTACTATATGGTGGAGCAGGCCGGATATATGGTGGCTGTCTATGACAATACACACAATATGCGGTCTGGAACCCAGCAGACTGTCAACTATGCAAAAAAGAAAGGACTCCAAATCATTTATATCCATCCAGATACGGCACAGGTAACGACGGAAGATGCAATTTTATGGAAAAAATAAAGGAACAGCTCCAAAACAGGAAAGAGGTGTGACCGTTTTGGAGCCTGTTTTGTCATATAATGTCGAACGATTTTCTCTTTTCTCGAAGGTGATTCCAACGCTACTCCAAAAGTTTCCGAAAACTGTCAGTTACACTGTAATTATGGCAGTAATCCCAAAAATCAATGAAAATTCGATAAGCGGAGGTGGGGGTATGAGATCAGTACGATACCCAATGAAAATCGGAAGAAGAAGGCGGTCTTTATCCTGACAATAAGGATGGAGGCCGCCTTTTGTTTTAATTTAATAGAATAGCTGGAATAGCATTTGAAAAAAGTATTATTTCACAATTTAACAATTATCAGCAGGGCGGCAGCGTTGCGCTGCCATATCGCGAAAGAAAGGGGATGATGCAGGCCGCCTGTGTGCCGTCCGCATAACTGCGGACAGGGAGTAACGATGTTATGGAGAAAGGATTCCACAACATCGAGCAGTTCATTGCTTTCATAACTCCAGGACACACGGCTTTTCATGAACGGCTCTCAATAGGGGTATATCGTCGAGGTAGGACAAGAGAGTTTTCTCTACATAAAGATAAACCTCCACCTGCCCGGACGGCATCTATTGAACTGCTCGATGCAGAAATTCAAGGAACAGCTGGTTTTGTCCATTGGTACAAAGCTGGCTGTTTTTCTTTATCTCAGCCAGATTTGGTCCGGTGCAGGTCACCACCAGAAGCTCAGGAAATCCATCGGAATTCTTGAGACTTTTGGAGGTAAAGCCATGTGGCAACGGAACAATGGGCAGGCAGAAGATGACCTGCAATTCAGGTTTACAGCATATTTAGTTTCGGCGGTCAAACGCCGCAGAAAAGATTATTTGATCCAGCTCTATAAGCGCAACAGTATAGAGAGTGCTGTAGAAGCGGTCTATGAATCCGAACCCAGCTCAGAGGAAGTGGTCTTGGACAGATTGCCGCTTATGGATGTCATTGAGAATGGAGTGCTTCTGGAGGCGTTGCAGAAACTCAATGAACGGGAACGCCAGATATTTCTGGCTCGAACGCTGGAGGAAGAAGATTTTGAGACGCTGGGACTAAAGTTTGGGCTGTCCTATAAAGGGGCAGCGGCACTTTACTACAGGACGATTCAGAAAATCAGAAAGTGCATTGAAGGAGGTGACAAAAAATGAATTTTGAATGTCTGCTTCTCAGCGCCAAGGCTGGCAACGAGGATGCCATTACGGCAATCTTACAGATGTACCGGCCATTGCTACTCAAGTATGCCATTATTGATGGCGTACTTGATGAAGATTTATACCAGGAATTGAGCATTATTTTACTGAAGGCAATCAGCCTGTTTAGGATTTAAGTCAATGAGAAAGGCTCCGAGATCATTACGGCCTCGGAGCCTTTCTTACTGACTTAAAAAGGAGAACTGTTAAATTTATACCCACTGCCCAGTACGGTGCGGATATAACCGCCCTTCGGCGTGTCTGGCGTCAGCTTGCGACGGATCTGACCGATGACGCTGGCAACTGCAGTACCGCAGTGTTCACCGTCTTTATCCCATACGGCCTCATAAATCTGGCTGGCTGAGAATACCCAGCCAGGATGACGAGCCAGATATGTAAGGACTGCAAATTCATGGTAAGTCAAAGCGATGAGGGTACCGTTGCAATATACGGTTTGTTCCTTTAGCCGAATTTCAAGACCAGGGAAGGAAAGTGCAGACTGCGGTGGAGATGGTGCAAGGTGGATAAACTCTGGCTCATCCGCAATAAGCTCCATAATTTTGTTGATTATATGTTCTTCATGATCAGGAATGGACAGAATCAGAAGTTTACCCATTTTGCTCACATCCTTTCTCCTTACACACTTTGAGACAACCAAACTTCATGGAAATATAGAATATAAAATGCAAGGATAATTTATATAAGTGATTTCCACAATTTGTTTGATTTCATATGGAACTAAATAACATGGATCCTATTTGATTTCTTGTGCAATAAAAGCGTGTTAGACAACAGAGACTTTGGTACCTTAACATCTGGCATTTTTCAGCCTATTAGTTGTTCCACATAGGTAATCAGAGGGTGCAGTTGTTTCAGGCGAAACATCTTAAATAACTTATCTGGATTTACCCATTGAACATCCACAACTTCTGTTTCCTGTAAACGCATTTCTTCAATCTTTATATCCTTATGAAATAGCCAAACATCGTAAAAATCCTGCACATTTTCCCGTCTGGTCTGATAAATCAATTTTTCACTTCCGGGAGTAAGCAGTATTCCTAATTCTTCTTTTACCTCTCGGATTGCTCCTTGCAAACTGGTTTCCCCGGAAAGTACAGAACCACCCGTACATTCCCAATAAAGAGGGTATTGCTTTTTCGGATGCCGCTGTGATAAAAGATACTGCCCCTGCTGGTTGACAATCCATACACTCACAGATAAATGATACAGCCCTTTGGGTATGATTTCTCCACGGCACACTGCTATTCCAGACTTTTCCCGTTTTGCATTATATAAATCCCATTTTTCCATTTTCATACCTCTTTGTGTGGGATCGGTGCTTGCCGGAAATCAAGTAAGTAAATATCCGCAATCCTTTCTATTTCTGTACGCTGATCTGCGGAATACTTATCATAAATCCCACCTGCTAACATACGGGCTGCCTTTGCGCTTTTAATTGCTGGAAGCACATCATCAAACACAATACAGTGTTCAGGTGCAACCCCTAATTTTCTTGCGGCCAATTCAAAGACATCCGAATATTCTTTTCCCCGCTGAACCTCATCTGTTGAACATAGAGCGTCAAATAATTCTAAAATAGAATTGTTCTTTAAGCATGGAATATAGAGATTTTCCGGCAACCCCGTAGCAACTGCAAGTTTTATTCCATGTTCTTTTAAGCGCAGAAGATAATCAAGGGCATAGGGCAGCAGACCGACATGGTTCCTGTATTCCTCGACCGCCATATTATTCCATTCCTCAATAATTCCCTCTACCGTTTCCTGCAATCCAAAAAGATCAATGGTATATTGTGCGGCTTCCTCAAAACTCCTTGCACATATTTCAGTTACATAATTATCTGGGACAGGAAGATTTCTCTTTTTCAAAAACTGAATATCTATATGCTCCCATACATCCATTGAATCCAGAATTGTTCCATCTAAATCAAAGATTGCCGCATTAAAATCCATGTTTCTTTTCCTTTCCGCAAAATAAATCTTTCAGTTCCGCAGCAGCAGCTTTTATATCGGACTGCGCTATGATGGCAGATACAACAGCCAGTCCGTCAATTCCCATGGGCTTGAAACGCCCTGCATTTCCTTTATTGATACCGCCAATAACAACTATCGGCAAAGAAACGGCTGTGCGGATTTTCTGTAATTCCTCCATTGATACAGATTCAGCGTCGGTTTTAGTTCCAGTAGGGAACATTGCGCCAACTCCCAAATAATCCGCACCATCCTGCTGTGCTTGTATTGCTTCTGCAATGGAAGAAGCAGATACCCCCAACAGCATATTTTCCCCAATTACTTTGCGGACGGTAGCCGCAGGTAAATCATGTTGTCCAATATGTACTCCCGCAGCCTGCACAGCCATTGCAATATCTATCCGGTCGTTTATGATAAGGGGAATATGGTATCTCTCCGTAACCTGTTTCACGGCAACCGCCTGATTATAAAATTCCAATGAAGGCAATTCTTTTTCTCGGAGTTGTATCATTGTGCAGCCTCCTAAAATTGCCTGTTCCACCGCTTCTGTCAGGCTATCGCAGCTCATTAGTTGACGATCAGTAACAAGATAAAGTGTATAATCAAAGTTCATTTTGCACCTGCCTATTCTTTAGATAAACCATGCTGATACAATTCGTAGAAATGGTGCGTCGGGCCACAGCCTTTTCCAATCGCAAGGGAGTGTTCGATTGCCGTTGTGACATAAGCCTTTGCCGCTTCGACAGCAAGCGGAATACTTTTTCCCTTTGCAAGCTGGGAAGCGATTGCAGAAGAAAAGGTACAGCCTGTCCCATGAGTATTTTTCGTATCAATGCGGGCTGTTTCAAAGTGGTGGAAATTTTCTCCATCAAATAGGACATCAACGGCATTTCCTATATGATGTCCGCCCTTGACAACAATCGCCTTACAACCCATGGCATATATTTTTCTTGCGGCAGCCTCCATATCTGAAACTGTGGAAATCTGCATATCCGCTATTTTCTCTGCCTCTGGAATATTTGGAGTAAGCACATCGGCCAGTGGAATTACAGTGTCTATCAAGGTGGAAACCGCCGCAGGATTCATCAATGGGCAGCCATTTTTGGCATACATAACCGGGTCGATTACAATATTTTGTGGCTTATATTGTAATAGTTTCATTGCCACTGCTTTCATACATTCTGGCGTAGAAAGCATACCAATCTTTACTGCGTTCACTTCAATATCTTCAAACACGGCATCAATCTGTTTTGCAATCATATCCGGGGTAATATCTTGGATGTCGATAACGCGGCTGGTGTTCTCTGCAACAACAGAAACAATAACACTCATTCCAAATACGCCGTGAGCAGAAAAAGTTTTCAAATCAGCCTGAATACCTGCACCTCCGCTGCAATCTGATCCGGCAATGGACAATACTTTTTTCATTTTGCATTTTCCTCCATTCTCTCGTTCCGATAGGCCATCTTCCAAAAAGCAAGCTCTAACAAACTTGCTTTTTCAAAAATATCAGCCAGATACTTTTTATTTGCTACTGATAACCCGGCACATTTATGCTCTGCAAAAGCAGACCATTCTTTGCAGCTTTCTGCATATTGTTCATCCGCATAATCTTTGATAAAGTCCCAATATCTTGACTGTCTGCTTGTAGGAACAGCCGCCAATTTTCGGAATATATAGCTGTAACTTAGCATACAGGGAAGAACCGCCATTAAAATTTCTTCATTCTTTCCATGTGACGCAATCTCAAACATGAAATCAATGTAATTTTGATTTTCAGGCAGAGGAGCGATCAGTTCAATATCATTATCCGTCATGCAAAATTGCTTTAGATAATCCAGGCGCACTTCTGATTCCGTATCATTTACAAAATTCAGCATGGAATAGTAAAGCTGAATTTCTCTTAATGTATCAGCATGAAAAATTGCCTTGCCGTATATACGGGCATAGTTTTTCAGATAGATACTATCCTGAATCATATATCTTTTGAATTTTTCAAGAGGTAGCTTTCCAGTTTGCACTTCCTGCACAAATGGGGTAGCTGCACATTCTTCCCAAATGGGAATGTTGTGGGTTAAGATGTCTTTCATAAATGCCATGTTTGATCCTCCTAAGATAAAAAAATAGAGCCTCTAAAACAATTAGAAGCTCTTTCAGACGCAATACGAGCGTAAGAAATTGCTTCCCTACGCCGGTATTAGCCGACAGGTCCAGAGGTCAGGTCTTACCTTTTTCAACTTGTTCAGTTCCCTCGCAAACACATATCATATCTTATTCAATTAAAAAAGGACATTCCCAAAACAGAGAATGTCCAAAAAATACGAATCTGTATTCTTTAGCTCCCTGCGTTGGTATTAGCCAACAGGTTCAAAGGGTCAGGTTTTAACCTTCTCAACTACAAGGTAGTCCCCCTGCTTGAATATCATTATAGTTAGAAAGTCCCCAAAAGTCAAGTCTACGCATTTAGGACGGTAAAAGTCCACGGAAATCAAAGGTTTTTCCGCATGGTCGGCTAGATAAAGTTATCCTGTTCCCCTCAAAACGAGGTTCTAAATGCGGGAAAACGGACAAAAAAGGAGAGACAGATGTGGAGGATTTGACACCTTTTCGCCGACGTTTTTTATCACTGGGTTACAGTAAGGGGCTAATGTATCCTAAAATAATAGCTTTGTTTTATCCCTCAATAGAATTTGTGGCATCTAATTTTTCATAAATATTTTGGATATGATTATGGTGCGGTATATAAAGAGAGAAAAACGCACCGAATACAGAGCCGATAGGCATACTGTATCCGGTGCGTTGTAAATTTTTAACCTTTCAGATAGTAATGCACATAGGCATTATAATCTCGATGCCGGGTGACTAACCGCAGCCAGATATAAAAGTGGGCAGTTTCCGAATACAAATTGAATTCGGTGGGCTCGCTGGTGGGCTGGGCGTACCCTCGGCAGAACCGTGTCAGGGTATCCAAATTCAGAAACTCCGGCAGTTGGAACAGCGCATTCTGGAAAGCATCAATTTCACGGGCAACTTCCAGAACAGGCGTATCCTTTTGGCACTGATGCCAGGTGGTCCACCATTTCCATCCGTCATAATCAGAACGGGAATAGGCTATCTCGCTGGCAGGACGGGAGCCCTGCTGAAACAGATCTTCAAAGGTGCAGGAAGTAGTCAGCAACGGATTTTCAAAGTCGGTCTACTGCTGGCTCAAACCGTTTTTGACAGCTGCCCATTCTGTTAGAGGGAGTGGGCAACGGTTGGCATCACGCAGGGCTTCATCCATACCGCACGCCTCGCAGATATGGACATCTGCATAGCGGCTCAGGGCGTTGATGACCAGCCTGCAATCCAGCGGCTGACCACACCGAAGACACAGGGGTGGTTGCTCCGCCTCTGGGGTAAACAGCAGTTTGTCCTGCTGCCACATGGTTTCCAACAGGGATTTGGGATAGATACGGATCTTCATGATGATGTCCTCCTATTTTATCGTGTTTAATATTCGTACCGTTTCCTTCGGTCTTCAGACCAGGGAGGGTAAACACGCAGCTCATCCTGGAACATGGTCATCAGATCGCCTGCCATGTCCTCTTTGCGCCGATAGATGCACTGCTTCTCCGTACCATCGGCATAGCGGATGATAGTCTGGAGTGCGGGACCTTTCTGTGTGAAGATGAATTTGCGGCCATGAGAAGGATCAGATGCCTCAATCCAGAGGGGCAGGGTGGAGGAACTCCCATCCAGACACCGCCAGCCGCTGTAATCGGTGTAGCTGAACCCGTTGATTTCCCGCGCCAGTCTGCGCAGGGCAATATACAGCCGCTCAAAGTGGCACCCCAGTTCGCCTTTCTGATGCCGGATGTAGAGGGTGTGCCCCTCATGATCCAGGGCATCCAGTTCTTTGCCATAAAACAGGTATTCAGGGTAAAGACAGCCATCCGATTCAAGAATTTGTCCAGTGGGTTCCGCAAGGTGATTGTCTGACAGCCAGGCCGGAAAAAGTTCGTCTGCGGCTTTTATATTGATGAAAGCGCAGTGGTCGGGCCGGATTCCGGTTAAGTTGGTGGTAAGGGTTTCCCACAAAATCAGGATGCCATGATCCTTTTCATAAAGCTTGATGGCGAGATTGCCGTTGGGATATGTACTGATTTTCAAAGTAAGCTGGGCTCGGTGTTCGCCCAGCGTAAATGCGAGAGTATTCATAAGCGTTTTCCTCCAAAGAAGTACCGGCCGCCTGCAAAAATGCAGATTGCCGGTGCTTGTTGGTGTGTGTTCCGGACAAGGAAACCGGAGCAGGGAGAGGAATGCAGTTCCTCTCTGGTCATCGTCAGCTACACAGCCAAAATCTTTGACTCGAACTGATAGCGCAGAACCTGAGCCAGCTTTGTCCTGTTTTCACAAGTAATGCGATAGGTAGGGCCATAGTTATTCCGCTGTTCATCCATCCTTCGAATGGAAATGCTAAATCGGGTGCCCTCCTGGGTGATCCACAGACGCCTGCCCGTGGCAGCATCTTCAGCGATAATCCATAAAGGGCGCTGCATGGTCATATAGGTCTGGGGGTAAGCACGCCAGCCGCTGCGGTCATGGTAACAGAAACCGGGGGTTGTCTGCCGCCTTTCATTCAGTACATCATAAACTGCCTTATATTTCATGCACTGCACCGCCTTTCAAAGTTTTTCAGGTAGCCTGCATACCCTTCCGGATCCAGTTCCTGCAGCCGGTTGGCACGAAAACGATATTCGGGATAGGTGCAGAACCCGCTCTGCATGGTGCGGCCGGTGGGGATAGCCAGACCATGTCGGATGAGCCAGGTGGGAAATTCCGAATCGGCATTGGTGTCGATAAAGGCATGGTCTTTTTGCCGCTGACCGGGCAGGTTGACGGTGAGAGTCGCCCAGGGTTCCGGGTCACCGCTTTCCCATGTCACCATTTGTATGGCAAGGTTTCCATTCAGGTAGGAAGTCACCTGCAGCTGGATGGGGTGCGTGGCACCAAATTTCTTGTAAGGCAAGGTAACAGGTGCAGCATCAGTATCAGTATCAGGCTCTCCATCCTCTACGCCCAGTTCCCAACTAAGGGACAAAATCTGGCTCTGGCTCAGCGTGCGGGTATATTTCTTTGCGTATTTTGGCTTGAAGAGCAGGGCACCGTCCTGCAGGAGCAGCTTTCCTTCCTTTTGGTCCTGAATACAGCGCAGGCCATGCAGACGGGGCTTTGCGCGCTCCACCGCATCGTGGATCTTTGGATGGTCAAACCATATGGAATACTGTACGGCTACATTGAGATTGGGATGCTCCTGAAAGCGTGAGCATAGGAGATCCAGTACCTGTTGACAGACTTTTTTCCGTTTCTCCAGCGTTTGACGCTCGTTAAAGGTCAGTGTGAAGTACGAGAAATCCCGTTCGGATGCGTCTGCGGCGCCGCTAAAGGGATTACACCAGAAGTACAGATCCCATCGGTCGCTGCCATAGGACACAGGGATATTTTCGTCATACTGGTAGCAGACAAAGTCCTGTGCGATGGCTTCCATGACGGGTTTCATTGCTGCGCTGCTCTCCAAACTTGCCTGACGGATATATTGTTCCCATTCTTCGCAGGTGTGACTGTCATAAAACTGTTTGTTGGCTGCGGCCTCTGCTTCGGTGCATAGGGACTGCAGGCGCAGGGAGTGGACATCTTCTTTGGCATAGCCTTTTTCAAACCATCTGGTATCAATATTCATATGAGAACGATCTTCGCGAATTTTCATTTTGCATCCTCCTTGTGTATAGTTGCTGCATTTTTTGACGCAGTGTGGTCATTGGTCTTTCCAGTCATAGAGCCGACCATTTCTTTCAGACTGGCGATATACTGCTTCCATGCCTGTCTGGATTCTTCAGCACGCTTCAACTCGGCAAGCTGTTCTTCCGGTGACAGGGCTTCAAACTCGCATTGGCGGCAGTCCCTATCAATATCCAGAAAGATGCGGTTCAGGATGGAGAGAGCCAGTTCTGTAACAGTGGGGCTGTGTTCGTCAAGTGCTTTGCGTCCCTGACGAAACAATTCCAGATAGCGCTCATATTGCTGTTCGCTGATGAATTCCCAGCCGTAGGCTTCCTGGATGTCGCTTTCGCTATGGTATTGCATAGCTGCTTCAAATTCTGCCTCGCGGTCTGCGGCTTCCTTTTCGATGTGCCGCTTGAGCTTGGCGCGGATGCGCTCCAAGTCTTTGAGCAAAAGCTTGCAGGCTTTGGCCTCCATGAGATAACCGTGTGCTTCGCTGTTTAGATATTGCTGAGATGTATTTTTCATGCGGCAGCTTCCTCCTTGGATTTGGATTGAACAAAGAGTAGGAACCCGTTGCTGGTATCCTCCAGAAGCTGCCATGTACCATCCCGCCAGACGCAGGCGGTTGCATCGTTGTAGACTTCCGGCGTCTTGGGCGGGTCGTCAAAGCATTCCGGCGTCACATAAAGGCACATATGTCCCATATAGAAGGGCTGCAGAGCTGCTTCTATCTCTTTGCGCAGGGCAAGGGCGAGGGATTCGATCTCGTCAATATCCTGGCGCTGAAAGGCAGCATCTGAGATCTGTTTGAGCCGCTTGGTTTGCTTCACAGCTGCATCTATATAGGGTACGGCCTCATCAAAGTATTTGTGTTTGATCCGCATACCGTCAAATACCAGAAAGCGGGTATAGGCGGTAGCGGCTTTACAGATGTCTTGCCGCAAGGCATCAAATGGTTTTTTGTACTTGGTTTTCAGCACCTCCATGGATACGACCTGCAGATTGCGCCGCAGGGTTTCCAGATGGTTCACTAAAGTGGTGCGTAGTTCATCTCGTTCCATAGGCATCCTCCGTGGGTAACTTCCGGGCGGTTATCCGCGCCGGAAGTGGCGGCAGTGCTCATGCACATTGGCGTGGGTAAACGCAAAGCTCTTGCAGGCCAGCAATCGGTTCCGTTCTCTGGAAGATTGCCGGGCAACGTTTGCATGATACTTTTTAACAGATGTTTTTATAGGGTTATTCGAGTTCAGGTTCCCAAGGGGTATCTTCCTCATAAGGCGCAGCCTCCTTTTCATTGTCAGTGGACTTGTCGGCAGCCCGTACCGTCAGCAGAAGGGCATCTTCCCCGACATCGCTGCTGTGGGACTTTTGGGCTCGTTTTCTTTTGCATCGTTCCACGGCTTTGTCATAGTCGTAGCCGATACCAGCTTGCAGCTTGTCCGCAATTTTACGTAGCTTTTCTGCATGGTACTCATAGGTAGCACGATGGAATCCAGTCAGCTCCCACTGATCGCACACCGATTCCAGAAGCCGGACATAATCCCGCAGTGCGTTGACTGTTTTGTAGATATCGCCATAGCAGGTAGTAAAGGTATGGACGCCATCAAGATCCCGAAAGCAAAAAATCAGTTCTTCCCCCAAAAACTGTTCCAGTTGGACTGATTGTGCGATCATTGGCCGAAAAGCTTCCTGGGGCAGTTCGGGCAGTCTGTTCTCATCCATTGCTATCCTCCTCATGTTCCGGTATTGGCGGCTGTGGGCCTAAGCCTGCCGCAAACATCTGCACAGCGGTACGGTAACCAGAGGCGTATGCCTGCTCCAATACAGCAGAATTGCGGCATTGTACCGCAGTCTGATACTGTTCAAAAGCGATGGATGCCTCGTTGGAGAGCAGCGGGAGCAGAGCTTTTTCTTTCTGTTGTACTGCCTGATTAAAAGGTGTGAGGCGTTTATCAAGCTTGAACACATCTGCTTCATATTCGCCATAATAGAGCGAAGTGAGAAAGCGTGGGTCTGCCGGAAAGGATATAGCAGATGGTGCAGGGCGGGAAAGCGCCGCCGCAATATCTTTGAGTGTGTTGATCAGTGCAGGGAGCTGAACATTAAAAAATCTTTGCCCCATTGCTGTTTCGTGTAAATTCATAAAATGAGGCCCCCTTTCTAAAAGCCATTTGCCTTTTACTGTTCCCTGGCAATCCGGTGCAGGTCTGCTAACAGGTGCCGGTTATTCTGCTCATACTGAGGTTGAAAAGGCTGGTCTAAATCAAAATTGTAATAGCGGTAGTAGATCACCTTGAATACAATGCCCTGCCGCATGTCAGGGTCAATGGCGCGCATCAGTTTGCCCAGTTCGGTGGCGATCTCATATTCCCGCTTTACATATTCTTTGTCTTCCCTCTTAAAATTCTGATACAACCAGTCCTTGACGGATACCCGGCTGCCGGTAAAGTGGCTCCGGTGCCGGTCCAGACACAGGCAGTATTCAAAATCACGGCCACGCTCCCCTGGACCTACGGTAAGAGGATAGATACGGCAGGTACGGGTACGGGCAGGGTAGACGGAACAGCGCCCATCCATAAGGAAGATACAGGGGCCGTTTGGGGCTTTTGTCTTGAGCATATAGATAGGGAAGCCTTCTTCGGTCAGTGGTTCCGGTTCGCAGTAGCGGAACAGGAAATCCTCTATTCCTTCAATGGGCTCACCTTTTGTTCGGAGATAGCGAGCCAGGCGGTAGGCGTCCAGACTCTCCACCATTACACAGCCTTCGATATTGCGGCAGCACGCCCCGCATTGACGGCAGGAAAAGGTAAACTGGTCTTTGGGGCGGACTGGTTGAATTTCATTCATGATTTCTTCGTTCATTTTGTTCCTCCATAAAAAGAGCCGTGACGGAATGGTATCCGCCACGGCCAGAACTTGTGGAATAGTCAGCGGGAGCCGGCTGTTCCAATCCATTTACAGTCCCTTCACGCACATGCGGCCAATCTCACAGGGAGCGGACTGACAGCCGCCAGCGGAAAAGGGGACATGGACAGATGGTAGTGGGAGTTCTGCGTTTCAAAACGGACGCAATCCTCCGACTCCTCCAGAATCGCCACCACACGCGAAGTGTGGTAGATGTTTCCTCCGGCGTGCAGAAGCGCACCCCGCCCAACAGACAGTGGACGTAGCAGAGAACCATTCAAAACGATCTGTTTCTTTTCTTTCTTCATTCGGTTTGACCTCCAATCTTTTTGAAAATGTGGATGTAAGGGTATTTCGTATCTGTAATGGGTTTACCCATAGCAAATGTCCAACAGCACATCATGGACTTCGGCCAGAAGCTCTTTAATGCGCCGCATAGGAACCTTCTGGGTGCGGGCAATCTCACGGATACCATAGCCGCCCTGTTTCAGATGCACAATATCCATTTGCTGCTTGGATACTCTGCCGGCCAGTTCGTGGAGCAGAAGATCCATTTCCAACTGCTGCATGATTGGGTCATGGGCAGGAATGGTATCTTCTAAAGGTGCACCATCAGGATATAATCCGACATGAATACTGAGAACCTCCATATTGCGCTTGCGGCGCTCCTGGGTACGGAAGTAATCGAATAAGCAGAATTTCATTCTCCGATTAGCGATGGTGGAAAAAGTGAACTGTTGTGCGGTGAGATCAGAAAAGTAATCCCGAACGGCTTTCAGATAGCCGAAAATGACTACATCGTAAAATTCATCTTCTGGCAACCGGTTTTCGTTCAGAAACTTATAGACCAGGCTATGATGGGCGGTGGCAAATGCCTGTTGTTCTTTGGTTAATGGTACTTCACATAACATTGTATTTTCCTCCTTAAATAAAAAAAGAGGGATACCTCCGGTGTGTTCAACCGAAGGCATCCCTTTGTTCATGTGTCATGTGGCGCAGGTCACATCAAGATACTTATGCGGGCAGCTGCTCGCAGTCACCATTGATCTGGCTGACAGTATAGTGACCGTCTGCCGGCTCGTTGGTCATGGCGCCAGGCTCGATTACATAATCGCAGCCGGTGTCGCGCTGCTCCTCAGTGATTTCGGTACGCTGTTGGAGCAGGAGTTTGATCTGCTCCTTAAAACTGTTGGCGTAAGCCCGGATCTGAGCCAGTTCCTCGCCCTGGAAATCCTGCAGCAGTTTGAAGGTAGCAACACTGTAGTCATTGGTGCCGTTGTTCTCACGCTTGAGACCAATCTGCACGATGCTTCCGCAGGTGGCGCGGCAGCGGAACATAAAAGCTCGATTCAAAAAGTCTTTGAAAGGTTTGATGCTGGTGGGGGGCAGATTTATCTGCAGAGGCATGTACTCTCCACTGCGGAGCAGGTAGAGTATACGCATATTTTTGCAGGCTTTTCCCTTGCTGCCATCAGGTGCAGAACCAAAGCGGTTCATTGCGCAGGTGGCGCAGGCACCGCCGGGTGTACCGATGCCGATCTTGCCATCCGCAGAAGAACAAAGCGGCGTGGTATCGTCATCGTACTCGCTGCCGGCCGGCCAGTAGGCGCAGGTGGCGTGGCTATGCAGAATGACGCCTACCAGAGTCTTTTCATAGTCAGGATTGTCCGGATCATCGGACGGCATCTCGAACTGGAGTGTGCCGCCGGCGGGAATCTTGACACGCGGAAAGCTCATCTGCAGACCATCGGCGTCCTCGGCCAGTTCCTCGGCGCTGAAATCGCTTTCGATCATAGTGGGGAGCATGAATTTTTCCTGTTTCATCAAATCGCTGTTCTGATTATACATAGTGGTTCCTCCTTAAAAATGTGATGGTTGCAGATGGTCAGGCGGCCATCTGATTGATACGGTTCCACTGCTGCCGGGGCATGGACAGGATATTGTATCCGATCCCCTCCAGGGCAGTGGCGCGGTCATAGCTGTCCACATCCTGACTAAAGCGTGTTACGGCATTGGATAGCCCATAGAGGGTCAGATCCTTGCCTTCAATCAGACGCTGCAGAACGCCGGTGCTTTCTTCCTCGGTGATATTGAAATCCTTGCTTGCCAGACGGACAACACTGGGAATATCAGTGGTATTCATCTGGACGGTTGTGGCTTCACGCATCATGCCGACTACCCGTGTAAACCGTGTTTCATCCACGGCGGCCATCACGGTATCCTTGATCTTCATGGCAAATGCGTGGTCATCAGCGGCCAATGTCTCCTGTGAGAACAGTTGGAAGTTTTCGTCTGCCTCATTGACCCGTCCGATGTGAGTACGGCGAGTCTGGGCATCGTTGACAACCATGCCGTTACTGCATACCAGCCGATAGACCAAAGGCTGGATGTTGACGGAACCCAGTCCAACCTCACTATTGCTGATGATAACGCCGGACTGCACGATGTCACCGGGTACAACTTCGGCTTCAAGCCGCTTGTTGACTACCTTGATGTACATACGGCTGTCCGTGATCTGGCAGCTTTCAAAATAGGCGTCCTCCATTTGCTGAATGACAGGAAGGACGATTTCTGCAATGTCCAGGTTGTCAATGCGGCGATAGCGGTTGCTCAAAAACGCCCGTACAGTGCCATCCAGGGTGCGGACCATACGCTGGGTCGGTTCCCGCTGGAACCAGGAATTCACATTCTCCGCCAGCAGTTCCGGATAATCGGAAAGCATACGGTCATAGTAAGCAGCCGGAATCTTCAGATGTGTGCCGATCTGCCGATGGGCGATCTGGTTGATCTCCAGTGGCTCCACCAGTGGGTCATCGTGGTCATCAAAGGTGTGGAGATAAAGTTGAGAACCAAAAGGTTCTACTTGAAGCCGACGGGTATCAAGCAAATAGTCTTGCTTGAGTTTGGATTGGCGTTCAATCTGCTGTGCCATTTCCACGATGGTAAGTCCTGATTTCATTCGTCAAGTTCACTCCTTTCTCTGTGTTCCTTGGCAGCAGAAGCATTACCAGGACACCTGAATGCCCTGGGCAGTGACTTCAGCGGCCAGACCATTGCTTTCCAGAACCTCTGCCAGACGGGGCCAGTAGACCTTCTGGGGAAAGTTGTTCAGATGCTCCTGAGAAACAGCATCTTCGCCCTGCTCAATGCAGATATCACCGTCTTCCCGAAGCGTCAGTTTACTGTGCCCACGGGAATTAAGGTCGGAGATCAGTGCTTCCAGTACAGAGCGTCCTTGCGTTTCATACCAGATACGGGGATCAACAGGCTGCCTGTTCGGAGGTGTTGCATCATCCTCGTTAGTTTCTCCGCCGACCTTGGACAGCGGAACGATTTTGACCATATCGCATTTGATATTGGCGTTCTGATCCAGTGTCACATCGGCGTGATCAAACTCGTCAATGCCAAACACACGGATTCGGCCGGTACCGCCATTGCGGATCAGCTGCTCCGGCTGCTTTTCACACCACTCGAAGGTGGCTTGCGGATAAGCGGAGCGCAGATATGCCAGAATACGATGGTTGGTGTGGCGCACCAGAAGGTCATCGGAGTTGGTGCCGCCCAAGTCAGGAATCTCAAAACTTCGTGTTTGGATGCCTTCTGCATGGAGCTGTCTGGTGCGCTGTTGACGCTGGCGACGCCGTTGGGCCTGCTGCATATAGGGGAGAAGCAGGATCAAAACTACCCACAGTCCCCAGAGAGTGAAAACGCCCAGCAGCAGCCAGATCTGCCAGGGCCTGCGCACGAGAGCCATAATTGCGATGACCGCACCAATCAGGATCGTGATGCTGCCACTCAAAAGTCCTCTGTCATTATTCATGTTTGATACCATCCTTTTTTCTGAATTTGTTGGAAAACAAAAAAAGAGGGACCGCACCAAGCTTTCAGTTTCATTCTGAAAAACTTGATACGGTCCCTCTTAGGAGCCGAAGTAAACTACTCCGGCAGGGATTCACGGTCACCGTCCAATACCTCCGCGGGAGGCAGTGCGGGTTCCGCCGTAATGTCCGGGTCATTCTCTTGTCTGTTCGCCGCGGCGGGCTGTTTGGGGAGAAAACCGAAGTCATTTAGACTGACCTTCAGTTTCTTTTCCAATTTGCCGTCCTTCATGCGAACATCTACCAGCCGCTGTGAGCCGGCAAGCCAGATCATACTGCCTTTTTTGACCTTGAATTGCATGAGCCGGGTGACATCTGCATCCCAGGCCCACACCTGATAGAACTGCGTCCAGTTTTTGGTGCGTTCCATCAGATCAAAGCATACATAGCTTTGTTTGGACTGGCTTTCTTTGGGTACGAGGTCGTTCATGACGCGCCCGAACACAAAAATCTGTGCCATAACACTCCTTTCTGCCATTGGCATTATTATCTATATAAAAAAGTGCCAGCAGTTTTTCGACCCTAAAAGGGCGCAAAAAATCACTGACACTTGCATACAAACTTAACAGCGTGTGCAATGCAGGCTTTTGGCCTACGGTACAGATCAAAAAGACCTGTATTCCCAAATGGGATACGCACAAAAATCAATTACAGATACAGTATAGCACTGCATCTTGTGCCTGTCAAGATGTAAAACACTATATATAGATTTATAGCCAGCGACAAGTACGATATGTAGTAGTTGAAAAGGTTTTACTCTGTAAGATGGTTCATAACGCGGTAGTAGTCATCCAATAGGTAGAACTGAGTCTTTGTTGGGGATGCCGTTTGATAGTCAAAGGTCAGGCCGTATAGGCTTCCGGTGCCATCTACTCCCAGAGGACCAAACCAGCAGGACATTGTATGGCCGTTGAAATACCATAGCTGCAGGTCATCATATTCCGATTCGGTAACGAGTCCTTTGCGTGCCAGCCGAAGGGCGTCATCTTCACTGATCAAAGGATGGGACAGAAAATGGTGGTAGAGATCATCGGACATACCAAGTGCCTGCTGGTAGGTAAGCGGGTTGGGATTGTCCAGCCACCAGCGGGTCAGCGCTTCAAAGTCATGGACGACTGGGCGGGGCGTAAGGCTGCGGAATTGCTTTAGAAAAGCGATTACTGTTTCTGGAGCAGCTGGAGCTGGTATAGGTATTTCCTGTACACAGTCATTGAGAAAGGCAAACGCGATTTTTTCACCGGTTTTGTCCGCCAGCATCAGTCCGAAGCGCGACAAAGGAGCGAGCAGGAAATGCTCCAGCGCAAAGTTTTCTTCCAGAAAGCGATAGACTTTATATTGTTCGATGGTATGGGGCTTATACATAGGAAACCCTCCTTTCCTTGATCTACCCAATAAATAGGGACAGAAGGAATGTATTCTGCAAAATATAAGGAAATCAGGCGTTGGTCATTGTGATTTGCAAAATGCCCTTTAAGAAAGCGAGGTGGCTCAAAACCACCTCGCATTTTTAGGATTCAGAGGACGGATCGGGATGTTACTCCGGCTCGCTGATTGCTTCATAGCCCAAAAAGCTGTTCGTTGAAAGGGCTGCGTCCAGATAGTCATTTCCCACGGCAGGCCGCGCCCCTTTCTGAAAGTAAAATCGGTAGGGTGCGCCTATTTTAAGCCGGGCCGATTTACTGAGAAGCAGTGTGATCTCTATACCATGGCTGTCTATCAGATGTACTTTGCGGTAGTGGCGGAGCATAGGTGTACTGATACCGGCGCAGATGCCTTCCACTACCTCGTAGTTCTTATGTGCTGCAGTCGCCCAGATCCATCGACAGGATATAAGACAGGCGCAGAGTACGACAATCCCCAATGCCAGCAGGATATGATCTTTAGTCGCCACGCAGATGATGACGCTGATTCCCGCACTGGCGATTCCGGCCAGCAGAGTGAGCAGAAACTTTCGCTGCAATACGGTGGGAAAAAGAGTCCATTGTTTCATCATGCTCATACCCTCTCAAAGATAATCTGCTGCCGCAGATAAAGATTGGCAACGGCTAATGTCACTGGCTTGCTGCTCTGGCTGATTTTGACCATGCTGGCAATGTTGTCACTGGTGGTCGTTTCATCTCCGTAGAGGGAATCCAAAAGCGCACATTCATTGGGGAGGCGGGAAATATTTTTATCTATGCACTTGATGATCTCTGCAGTGGAGAGCAGGGCTTGGCCGGCAAGGCGCATGACCAGAACTTCGTATTTGGTGCGTTTATCTTTCTGGAACAGTTTCCGCGCAGCGGATACCGGAACATGTGCCAGCAGCGTCAGCTTGACAAAAGAGGCGAGCCGGAGGAAGAACGGTCCGCTGGTTGGGATAATGCTGAGCGAACCAAGCAGGTCATACAGAGCATCGTATTCTGTTTCACCGCTGCCGGATACCAGAAGACCGCGGGTAAGCAGTCGGTTTGTACAGTCTTCCCAAGAACGCTCGGTACAGTAACCGGATGCGGTGGCTAGCTTTTCGTATTCTTGTGCGATGTCATCCCAGCGCAGGATTCTCCAGTTGAGCATGCTCCAAATCACCATTTCCTGCATATCGGCCATGTACTCCTGACCGCCTAACAGGATGATTGGACAACTGCGGTTGCAGCCGTTTGTCCTTCGTTCAAACCGGCCGACCGCAGTGTATAGGGTTTTGATTGCCATATTTCGATACCTCCTTTTTATACATATCCCTTACTGTTATTGATGCTGATTTTCAACAGATCAAAGCAGGCAGGTTAAAAAGTCAGGGTCATTGCGAAGTTTTTCCAGGGAGCGGGAGATCCAGGCGCCCACATGGGAAGGAGGGACTTGATAGAGGGCGGCGATGTCTGTAATGCGCATTCCCTGAACCTTCAGCGCCAGTGCTTCGATGCCAAGTCTGGCAACGCCCTGATAGTTCTGTTTGCTGGCTTCCAGCAGATCAAGGGTCTCCAGACGAGAAAGGTGGGAGTCAAAATGGTCATCCGGCTGGTCTACCTGCTCTCCATCTGCGGCCAGCTCGCCCTGTTCTCCGATGATCAGCCGACTGATGTGCCGCCCCTGACTACAGATTTTTCGGCAGTAGGAGAGGAGTCCATTTTTCACAACCTTTTTGGCGTAGGTTGAAAACTGCGCCTGTCCGGCATTGTAGGTAAAAGCGGCCTTGCAGAGCCACAGGCATCCTTCCTGAAACAGATCTCCGTACTCCAGACCACAGATGCCGGGATTTACATGGATGTTGTTGACAATGACCCAGTGAACGATGGATAGGTTTTTTTCTACCAGTGTCTGCTGGTCTTTGGTAAGCTTAAAGTTTTGCTTCATCAGGCTTCACCTCCGTTCAGGCAGCACGCCCGGATGTGTACGCCGGAGCCTGCTGACAGAGGGAAATGACTTGCTCACACATATATTCGGAAAACTGGCCGATGTGGGTCTGGTGTGCATCAAGCCCCAGTTTGGCTTGCAGCCAGATATAGACCTCCCATTTTTCCATATGGCAGTCCTGCTGCAGTTTTTTTAGGGCACGATGGGCCAGAATGCGTTTGTGGCGCAGATCGCCATTCGCCAGTGTCCCCATGGGGAGCAATGTGCGCTCATGAGCACTGACATAGGCATTGCAGGCCGGCCATCTGTCGCAGACATACAGGAATTTTCCTCTGGTCTGTGGAGTAGATCCATACACAAGGCTTGCAGGCCGAAGAGAAGCGTGAGCATGACAATAAGGACATTTGATTTGCTTTTGTTTCAATAAAATCACCTCCATTACGCGCCGATGACGGCGGCATTGCGTCTTAACAGGCAGAATCATCCGAAGTAGGTATCCCGGTCTGGGCATAGCTGTAAAAACGGACATACATGGTCCGAAGAGGTATGCCATTCCAGAAACTTGGTATAAGCAGTCCGGAACGAGCGGCACTCCAGAATTGCAGAGCATTCTTCGGGGTCCACTGCTTCTCCACTCAGCTTCCGCACTGTCTGGACGGACAGAAAGATCGGCTGACAGCCTGCGTCTGCTGCCATCAGGAACCCCTCACAGGATGCCTGCCGGATCATTGGACAAAGTGAACCGCTGCAGCGGATGAACAGGGCGTTGCGCCAGTTACCCCGGACTGCCTGCAGAAAGGAATAGAACTGACACGGTTTTTGATTCATGCTTTCACCTCCATTAGTCGTTATCTGCAAATAAAAAAGGGGCCAGCTGCAGAAGTTCTGCAAACTGGCCCCTGATTTGGTGCTTAGGAGAACAGACTTTCAATCTCTTCAGTGATGCGGGGGATGACCGTATCGTTGAAGATGAGGGTCAGAGCCGCCAGGAGCAGCGCACCCAAAACTACGGCGATAATGATCTTGACGGCATCCGAAATGTAAAAATCGCCGCGCTGATTGGACAATGCCATACGGCCGCGGTTGAGCAGATAGTTGGCTTTGGTATAGATACGGGTCGTGAATTTTCTCATGGTTAACCTCCTGTTATGTGTTTGATTTGTGGTTGGGTAGGTATATCAAGTCCACCGTCTGTTAAGCGCGGCGGATAGGCTTGATCAGATTGTTTTTGTTGGAACGGGGCCGGTTCGGATATGCTTTAGGCCGCTGGAACAGCAAGCAACGAAATCGGCGTTTTTTGGTGCCGGTATCATTCGGCGGATAAAATTTCTTTTTGGGCATAGGCATTCTCCTGTAAAAAATGAAGCCGGGCTGATGAAACAGACCGGCTCAGTTAGGACCAATGGAAATAATGTGCCTGTCGCTATGGAAAATCGCTTGGGTACAAACGCTCACCTCCCTGTGTATTTGTCTTCCATATGAGGAGCAGGTATGAAAACGCCCGGAAGTACCGGGTCGGATACCAATTAGCCAAAGAACGCCCCGAGCGAACTCATAACCTCGGTACAGAGCACCACCAGATAGATAATCATAATGCAAATCAGCATCATCATAGAGTAACGCTGAATCTTTTTGGGACGTTTGGCAGCTTCCTTCTTCAGATTGTTCTGCTCGATCTGGCGCATATCGAAAGTAATCATTTTGAAGTACATCCGCTGATCATCGCCGCGCAGGACACCAATCAGGCCACGGATCACATCGGACAGCATGGGGCTGCCAATGCGGGTTTCAAATCGAATGAGGGCATTTTCATAGTTGCCGGTCTTCATATCAGCAATGGTCTGATCCAGCTCGGCGCCGAAGTCTTTCCCAGCCACACGGCGGTAGGAAGTCAGAATTTTAAGTACATCCCTGTCATTTTCAAGGCTCTGGCCGACGGTCAAAGCAAATCGGGGGATCTCTCCCTCGATCAGTTTGCGGCGCTTTTTAACAAAATCAAAGGCTGCATAGTAGGTTGAAAACCACAGCGCTACCGCAAGGCCAATCAAAATAGGTACCAGCAGCGGAATAAGAAATGCCATGGGGATGGCACACAGGCCAACTGCCCCTGCAGTTACCCAGGCTCTGGCTGTATAGACCTCCGGGGTAAGCTGCAGACCTGCAATGTCCAGAGCGCGTTGCACCTTATTGCGCTTGAGCCGGTCCAGCCGCAAATAAGGGGCGATCCAACCGGCGATTTTTGTCACATAGACATCAAGCAGCTTTTCATTTTTGGTGCCCTGCTGTTTGCGGGAGAGCATCATCATTTGTGAGGTCTTCTTGGTCGGGATGTCCACAAAGGCACAGGTCAGGTTGTAGACAGCAAAACCGAAGAAGATGATGGCGATGAGCGCCAGAAAGGTCATACGCTATCACCTCCATATTCGATGGGCTTGCTCAGTTTCATAATCTGGGTCAGCGCAAACAGGATGATGGCTGCACAGATTGCCAGTGCAATTTTGCCCGGTGTGGTGAAGATAAGGGTGTGGAACCAATCCTCATTCAAGAAATAGAGCATCGGCACATTGGCGATAACCAGAAATATCATGGTGATGGCTTCACGCCGCGGTCCTTGCATCATTGCCTCCAGTTCCGACTGCACCACACGCACATCGGAGAATTTCTGGTTGATGGTAGGCAGGGTATTCTTCATACTGCGGTCGGACTGGCATTGGATGAGGGTACCGCACCATTCATGGAAGACCCGGTTGGGAATCTTCATCTTCAGGCTGTTGATAGCACTGGTGATGTTGGCATTGATCAATTCCGCTTCATAAACGAAGGCTTCAAAGTTGGCTTTTACCGGCTCATTGATATAGGGCAGGTTTTCCTTGACAGAACGGATCAGATCCTCGGTGCGCAGGTAGGAAGTCGTGATGATGGAAATAGCGGTTTCCAGTTCTTCATTCAGATGCTTTTTATAGCTGGCGGCAGTGCTGCGCAGATACCAGATCGGTATAAGGGAAAAACCGATACCCAGAATGGGCACCATGTACACATTCCCAATCAAAAGAGCCAGCACAGCCCCCACAGCGAACAGAATCAGGGACAGTCGTTTTATTGCCTCATAGCGGTCCGCCCGTCCGGTACCCTTCAAGATCTGTTTCAGTTCGTAATCCTGATTAAAAAAACCCTTGGCTGGTGTGCCCAGAAGAACATTCAGTTCATCAGACAAGGTGGCGGATTTTCGCTGGGAGCGGAAGAGGGCGTCAATAAAATCACCCGGCTTCACACCAAACAGAGCCAAAAGCCCAGCACTGAGCAGGATAAAACAGATAAGATAGATCCATTGCAATTAACCCACCTCCTTTGGCGGCTGCATGAATTCTTCCAATTCCTTGTTGGAAATGCCATTGTCCAACAGCCTTTTCTTCAAGGAATCGGAGATCAAGCCGATTTTTTTATGGTGCCCCACCACACGGGTTTCACCACGGTCATCAGTTACATTGTCCTCCACTTCATATTTGTATAGGGAATGGGCGATCAACCGCCCGTCCTGGTAGTCCTCGCCCTCGATGATTTCCATGATCTTACGGGAACGGTCCTCCAGCTGCTTGGTAAAGACGATGATGGGATACGCCTCTACCATGATCTGCATGAGGATGGAGTCATCCATGTTGTACTTGCGTTTGGCAAGGGTCATCATCCTGCGGTAAGTACTGTTGCAGGAATTGGAGTGGATGGTGGTACATACGGTATGGCCGGTGCGGGAACTTTCGGCTGCGGACAGGCTTTCTGCCGCTGACCGCATTTCACCTACACCGATGACATCCGGATGCTTACGCAGCACCCGCTCCAGAAGAAAATCCTGATTGATGTTCAGCGCAGGGTTCTCGCTGGGGCGGGTCAGCAGATGTACCACGGAATTGAGGATATTGCCCTGTGCATCCCGCTTGACCAGATCAAATTCGCGGCTGCCTTCTTCAATGGTAATAAGGCGCCGGTTATTGGGCACATTGGACAGCAGCCAGGCCATGATCGTGGTCTTGCCGGAGCCGGTGGAGCCGGCAATGCAGACGGACACCCCATATCGTATACAGGCAGTCAGAAAGTGAAGCATTTCAGCGGTGGCACTGCCGGAGTTCAGCAGTTTTTCTTCACTGACGGTCTGCTGGTTGACAATACGGATGGAGGCATTGACGCCTACATCTGCATCCACAATGGGAGTTTTGTCCACTGAAATACGGATGTTTTTGTCCAGAAATCCCACAATGCTGGGCATAGTATCATCAATGACCATGCCGCAGGCGTTGAGCATTCGGCGGATCACATCGATGGCGTGCTGGGGCGAACTGAATTTATCAGAGATCTTGATACTGCGCCCACTGGATTCGATCACTTCAATGTCGTTGTAGGCGTTGATGTTGACCTCCTCAACACCAGGCTTATAGATCCATTTCTTCAAAAAGGAGTAGCCGGCCATGTCTTCATAGAGCTTGGAACACAGTTCTTTTGTAGAGAGCCCGTCAAGGGCATATTTGCGTTTGACAATGTAGTGTTCCATCAGTTCTTTCAGCAGGCTTGTGGCACGCTCTGCATTGCCTTCCCCAGCTTCAGCAATGGTGGAGGCATGGTTTTCGGCAAAATACCGCTGTACATCCTCCAGTACCTGGTCATAGGTCAGCTCCTGATTGGCGGCCGGTGTGAAGAATATATCATTCAAATTACTCATCGGCATCCTCCTCACATTCATACGCTGCATCATCCTCTGACTGTTCGGCCAGTTCCATTTGCTCCAGAATTTCCAGTACCTTGTTCAGTGAAGCAGTGTATTTGGGGTTACAGTAGGTGATAGCCTTGAACATACCGCCTTCGGTAGCACAGCGGTCGATCTCCTTACTGTAGGGAAGCAGGCCGTCAAACCCGCCAATGATATAGCCCATTTCATCCAAGGCGTGGAAGGGACGGGCCAGACCGGCGAATGTCATATGCTCAGAAAACCGGAAGCGCTCGTCCACAAGCAGAGGTTGATGGGCTTTCAGGTAGTTGATGCCCTTTAGGTCCGGGGTGAGGATACGGATGACCACATCGCCGGCTTCAATGGCGGCGGGAGTGAACACATTGGTCATGCTGGTGCTGCAGTCCAGAATGACGAAATCTACCAGTTTGGCGGCAGCATGAATGAGCTGCAGTACCATGGTATATTTGACCTCTGGGTAGCTCAGCGGGTTTTCTCCTGCCGCATAGCCCATCATCCCAATGAAGGGATAGTTTTTCAGCACTGTCACATGACTGGCGACCAGAGATGTATCAATCTCCACACTGCTCAAAACCTGGCCGATAGAGGTATTGGTCTGGATGATCTGCTCCGGTAGCCAGACCGGCAGCATAGGGACATTCATATCGGCATTGATAATGATGGCTTTCCGCTTGTCCCGGGTCAGGGCTTTGGCCAGAATACAGCAGAACATGGATTTGCCGCTGCCGGGGCTTCCCCAGACGGTGATAACTTTACCCATAACGAAGATCCTCCTTCCTTGATTTGATTATTCTGCCGAGGGTGCAGTTTCATTAGTGGATTGTGCAGACTCTGCAGTTTCCGTTTCCTGGGGTTCACTTTCAACATCAGAATTTTCCGCATCTGCAGCTTCTTCCTCAATCAAAGTTTCGGGGAAGTAGATTTCCTGCAGAGTCTTATCCTGCTCGGCAAGCAGCTCATCTGCCAGTTTGTCATTGTTGCGGGAGATAAGAGCCACATGAGCTACGCCGTCATTTTCAAGACCGGTAATGATCTTCGCCTGTTCAGGGCTTGCCAGCACAGTGATGGTGGCTGACTGCTGCTTTTCTTCATCCTCCGTGGGCTCCTTGGCATTATCCACATTGATGCCGTCTGAGTCTGTGACGGACAATACTTTGACAAAACGCAGTTCCGGTACTTCGGCCGCCGTATCAAGAAAGTGGTAAATACGGATGATGTCACCGGGCTGAAGCTTGTCAGAGAGGCCGGAAGCAAGTGTTTTAACGGTCAGCGAGATAGCGACCTTACCGGAAGGGATGCTGTTGAGCGCCACATCGGACGAAACCGGTACAGAGCTGATCTTGCTGGTAAGGATATAGTCACCCACAGCCAAGTCGGCGGTAGCGTAAAGACCATTTACATCAGAGAGCTGATGGGCGATGTTGGAGGGGAGGTTATAGCCGCCTACCTCAACCACCTCGGCATTTTCTGACGAGATTTGTTCGCCTTTCAATACCGGCTGGGTAATGCGGACGATTTCCTCCTTTCCATTGGTCTGACGGGCGATGGTTGGAAGTGCCACAAAGGCGATAACCGCCGCCAGCAGCAGAGAAAGGATACCGAAGATGAATCGGTTATTGAGTTTCATAAGCGTTGTCTCCTATCTTAAAAATAGTTGGGCCAAGGTCGCTGTACAGCAGCCGCAGGCGAGAAATGGCAGGAACGGGATAGCAAGGGGCTGCCCGGTTCGGTAAAGCCGCCTGAGAAGAAAGATCACAGGCATTGCGGTAACAGCTGCAGTCAGAAAGACCAGCGCCATGCCGGAAGGACCGTAGACCAGCCCTAATATCCCGCAGAACTTGATATCCCCGCCGCCCAGACCAGTGCCGTTTGTTGCCAGTGCAGCTGCCAATGGAATACAAAAGCCGAGCAGGGCACCTACCAGAGCATGGGTAGCGACCGGCCAGAGAAAGAGCGGCGGAAGTCCATGATTTAACAGGAAATACCCTTGAAGGACCGGCGCCAGGGCAGCTAAGGGGATAAAAAAGACGAGTGCCCGGTCAGGCACCCGTCTGTAAAGCACATCGTAGACAGCAAAGCCGGCCACCACAAAAAATATGGTAAGCAGGTAAGCTGTCCAGAGGTTATTCTCGATTGGTATACCAGTCATCATAAAGGCTCCCTTGGATCGAAACATAGTCATTTAGGTTGATGGATAACATACCGTCAGGAGTCCAGGTATCCCACACCTGTGTATAGATGGTGTAGTCGGTGGCATCGGGGAACCACAGCGGTGTGAAATGCACTGTCCGGTCATAGGTGGAAAACTCGTTGGGCTTAAAGATGAATTTTGCACTTTGGCCGCCGGAACGCTGCAGAAGCCGCAGATAGGTCTGATACTGGAACTCAGGAAATACGGAAAAGGCAGTTTGGGGATAAGTAATGTGGCTGGTCGGGGCATCTGTTGACAGCGTTGCCCGCACTTCGGTTTTAACGCCGTACCCGCTTTTCATCGTCTTGCCGGATGCTGTGGGTACAATATCATCTGGCATTAGAGACATCTCGCCGCTGATGGAAGCGGAGTAGCCCGTATATTCGTATTCCCAATATCCTTCATCGACCCAGTGACCGCCATCTTCACCGTGGTCGCACCATACCCATACAGGCACCCAGTAGCAGCTCCAGACGCCCCAGTTGGCAGTGAGCTTCTGCGTTTCATTGGGCAGGGGCGGCACAGAGTAGCCGGGATTCGTGTCGGTTGCCACAGGGTCAGGCGGAATGTGTTCATTCAGGTCCACGATCTTTGCGACAAAGGTATCCTGGGCGGTATAGGCGCCGCTGACAGATACTGTAATGGTTATGGTCTGGGGTGTGGAGGGAGTATGCCATTTGACCCAGACTACCTGACTGTCACCGGCGGGGATCACTATATCATTGACCCGGTAGGTGGTGCCGAGGATATGGAAGGTAACCGATGCCGGATTATCCGGCGTCAGATCTTGGTCCGTCCGTAGTGTGACGGCGGTGATCACATCCGTGTCCACTCGGTATTCGACATCAGGGGCCTCAATTTCTCCTTCCGGCGGAGCTTCATCAAACCAGACGATACCAACGCCAAGGGTGCTGATGATGTCGGAATTGTTCTGCTTTCCAGTGGTGTTGCCTGTCCAGACGGAGATGCCAAGGTCGCTGAATTCCAGGAACATTGACAGCGGCAGATTTTTATGGGTAAGCGAGGTCATGGTTTTCCGCAGATTGCCGCCGGACATCTGATCATACAGGCCGGCCTCAGTAGCTGTCATGCAGTAATACTGACCGTTGTGAGTGAAGTAGGCAATGGGTTCAATCAGAAGCTTGTACTCGCCGGCAATCATCCGTTCATAATCGACGCCGGCTGCCTGAGCGACCATCATGCACGCATATTCAGAACAGAAATACCGTTTGATGGCTTCGATGTTGCTCTGCCCCTTGCTGCTGACGATGGTGGGCATAGACTGTGTAGGTCTAATGCAGGAATAGGCAACGCCGGACTGAAGGGAGAGGCCGGTGCCGCCCAGATATTGCAGCTTGTTGACTTTACCAAAATGGAGAAGACTGGTTTTCTGCGTCCGGTTTGAAAAGTCCAGCGGCGAAGATACGGCAGTTCCACTGGATGCGTCAACAACAGTAATGCGAACGCCATCGTTGCCTGAGTTCCAGAAGTTGCTGCTTGTGCCCTGACCCATGCTGCCACCGCCGCCATCTATGTTTCCATTTCCGCCCGATGCAAAGGCAGAGGAGGGGAATAGACAGAAAACAAGGGTAAAGCAGCATAGGAAGGCGAGAAGTCGTTTCAAATACATCACGCTCCATTCCTTTTGAAAATAGGAAGGCCGCCACAATCCTGTGACGGCCAAGTAGTGTCATATTCAGTTGTAGTAAATCAGCCCATATTGCCGACCTGTTTGTTCAGATCCCCATCGCTGTCACCGGTGGACTGCTGTACATTGCCGGGAACAACCCAGCCAAACACTGGATCGTATACAGCTCCATTTCCGTTGCTGGAGCCGGGAACCGGGTCATTGCTGGGCGGCGTTTGCTCGGCGGGTGGGGCAGTGACCTCCGGAACTGACGGGTCAGGATTGACGGTATGCTCCTGACCAGGATCTTTGATTTCGGTCTTACCTTCCGGCACCGGAGGAGGTGTTTCTTTAGGCTTTTCGGTGTCAGTGAAGTCGATCACAACCTCATCCTCCGTTTGGGAGGTTACTTTGGGATATTCTTCTTTGGCGTCTGTGGACTGGCCGGGGGCATAAGCATCTGCTCCATTATCACCATCTGTCTGTGTGCCGCCATCTGACCAATCGCCGGTGACGCTGCTGGGTGGAGATTCATCCGGTCTAAAATCTCCGGTACGGTCGCGGCTTACGAACCAGCAGACACCCAGAATAGAGACGCAGAGGAGAGCCAGCGAGGAAACAATAAAGCCTTTGGATTGGAAAAACTTCTTCATATTTTACATACACTCCTTTTTTGCTGTTATATAAAGCCTATACGGTAGAATGTGCCGGGCTTTCAACAGTATTGTTAGAATTTTGTGTTGTGGTAGCCTGTCAGCTCCACCCGTTGGGTGATAGCCGGATAACTGTGACCGAACATCTGCACATAGAACTCCACATCACAGTAAAAGATGTACTCAACCCGTCCATCCTCTACATTGAACTCCAGGCTGATGTCGGAAACCTTGTAATCCTCCGTTGAAAGCGGAATCTTGGAGTCCAGGCCGCCTGCTACTGTAGCCTCCAGCATGTCGGTATAATCATTGCTGGAGTAAAGGGTATTTAGGTACTCTTCAAAGTTGGTTTCACGCTGGGAGCGGTAGGTGTCTGCATAAATTGTGCCGCTGAGGTTATTTAACTCCATTTTAGCGCCATTGCGGATGTTGATGCAGGTGATCCGGATGGAAGCGTACAGGAGCAGGAAGGAGATCAGCATCACGATACCTACCACAAAAAAGCAGGCGAAAAAGGTGATCTCGCCCCGTTCGTTTCGCAGCGACTGTTTCAGCCGCAGGAATATGCGTTTCATAGGTCACCTCACTTCCAGTAGTGCTCACTGACGCCGCTGCCACGGGCAACCACTGTGATGTTTACCAGGTCAAAATTCCAGAACCCACCCAGTTTGGCATCTCCCTCGATAGTAATGAAGAAGGGGGTGCCCAACTGGATGGCATTTGTCATACCGGATGGCCTGGGTGATGTGTAGGTAGCGTCAATGGAGTAGGAAATATTTTCGGCTCCTTCGATCTGAGAACTCAAAAATTCAAACAGCTCATCGGTCTCGCCGTTGACGCCGCCGGAAAGCTGGATCTGTTTGACCATCTGATCGGCGGCATGGTCAAGTTCCTGCTTGGTGGAAATGATGCTGAACAGGTCAATAATGAAGGCAAGAAGCAGGACGGCAATGAAGATAAAGACCACCGTACTGAAATAGTTGGCCTCGCCCCGTTCGTTGTTCAGCATCTTCCGGGCTTTTTGAAAGAGAATAGAAACCACCACCTTTACTTAAATTGAAAACAGCCGCTCCAAACCGGAGCGGCTGCTATGCAAAGTTTTGACTGTACCAAGTATAACAGATATGGATTTACGGCGAAAGGGCAGGACTGTGCCAATGTAGAGACAATTTTCTGCCAATTACAGCCCACCCTTAATAAAAGGAATCGCACCATAATGTCCAATCAAATAGCCTTTTTCCAGCTTGGTATCTTTACGAATAGAAAAAGCTTGGAGAGAGAACAGATCGGTAGCAGCGGTCAGTTCATCTTTTTCGGCAAACCAGATCTGATCTCTCCTCAGCACATCCAAGTCAAGAAGATTGGTATTGTGTGATGTGAAAATCAACTGGGCCCCATTTGGATTGAATTCCACGCTGTTAAAAAGTGAGACTAGATGCTTTGTCAGGAGGGGATGCAGATGAGCGTCCAGTTCGTCTACTACAAGGGGTGTTCCTTCATCCAGCACCTCTTTTACTATGCCAATCAGTTTGAAATAACTGTTGGTGCCATCAGATTCCTCTGCCATGTTCAGTGTGTAGGAAGATGTAACTGAAAATGAGAAACTGGACTTGGAGTATATCTGTTTTTTTCTCCCATTGACTGCAACAAGAAAAAGTGTTATTATGAATACATAAAATAAAGAAAAATTGAGTATTATAATAACAAGTGCAACAGAAAGGAGATCTGTATGGAAAAGATAAAGTACCGAGATTTGATCATGCAGTATCTGACTGCTCTGGAGCCAGATCAAACAATTACAACCGAACAGGTCGCACAGTATGTGGCGGAGCGACTTTTACTTGATGCGGCGATGGTAAAAAAGACAGTCAATGTAAATATGGCCCGGCTTGAAAAAGAGGGGCAGATTATGCGTCTAACCAAAGGGATTTACTGCAGGAGGGTGAAAACAGCATTTGGATATTATACTCCGGATAAAGAAACACTTTTTTGTAAGCAATTACTTCGGAAAGAAAACGAGATAATTGGATATGAAACAGGATTGTCGGCATTAAATCGCATTGGTCTTGTTTCTCAAATGCCAAGAAGGAGATGCATTGCAACCAACCTGCATACAAAACGAGTTCCGGAAGGAATGCAGATTGAGATTCGGAAACCGCCTATCGTAGTTAATTCTGACAATTTTCGGTATTTGCAAATTTTGGATGCAATCAGAGAACTGGATATGGCACCAGTAGATACTGCAAAGCCGATTGATGTGGTAAGAGCTACTGTTGAGGAATTCACATTGAAAACTGAGATGTTGATTCTGATGGCCAGAAAATATTATGGGCAAAAAACTTTGCTTCGGACCATAGACATTTTGTTGGAGGGTAGTTATGAAATTGCACGAGGATAAATTTGCTTTTTTGAATATTATCAATTTAATCCATGAGGCTAGCAGCATTAGGGCTGATATTTTGGAGAAGGACTATTATGTTACACTACTGTTGAGGGAGTTAGCAGGGAAACAGGTAACGCTGCCAGCCTATTTTAAAGGCGGAACGGCCTTGTATAAAGCACAGAAAAGTATCCGCCGGTTTTCAGAGGATATTGACTTGACGGTGTGCATCGATAATTGCAGTAACAGCCAGGCTAAGAAACGGCTGGAGATGGCAACAAAGAAATATCAGGCCCTACCACGCACATCCAGAAAGGATCTCGAAGATGATCGGAAAGGTAGTATCACAACTGTCTATGATTATACTCCGCTTGTAGGCGTTGACTCGGATGATCCGCTCCAACGGTTTGGGTATGTCAAAGTAGAAGGTACATCCTTTACCGTCAGCGAGCCTTTTACACCGCTTGAAATTGAACCGATACTTTACACTTATGCTACCGAAGAACAGCGAAATATTCTTCAGTCACAATATAATGTTGCCCCTTTCATGATTAACACAATTCGGTTAGAGAGGATTTTTGCCGACAAGATTTTTGCTGCTGAATTCTATTATGAGCGTAAGATGTATTTTGATGTGGCAAAACATCTTTACGATGTCAGCGTCATGTTTGATTTAGAGCAGATTCAGGAAATGATTCAAAATCAGCAGACATTCCTTGAGATGCTGGGGTATAAAAGACTGGAAGAGACCCGAAGAACAGGCAGTGATCTGGCGGAAAAGAAGTTTTCTGATTTTCAGTTGCTCAGAGGGTTTTCTGATAATGAGGCACTTCGTAAGGACTATCAGAATATGCAGCGCAACTATGTTTTTGCGGAAGAAGATGCATTGTCTTTTGGTTTTGTGGTAGAGCAGTGGAAGAAACTTGGAGAGGTATTGCTTGCGCTTGAGTAAGTGCAGTATGACACTGGTGTCATAAAAACTGTGGACAAAAATTAGCCAGGGGAGCAGCGGTTTATCTGCTCCTCTGGCATTGCTTTGCTTACAGGTTCTGACGGATGATCCGGGTGATAATACCTACGGCCACACCCCGCTCCATATCCAGACGGGTGACGGCAAAAGATACATCGTCCTTTTTGCCGGGCATCCGGTAGTCATAGCAGGAGTGAGCTACCGCATTGACACCGTTGGAGAGGCGCACATAGACAACGCCCTTGTGGACATCTGTGACACGACCGGCATACTTGCCCTGGATACGGCACTTCTGCAGGTTGTCCCTGTCGGTATTCTCGGAAATACTCTTGATGTCAGCCTTGATGCCCAAGTCCTCCAGACTGTTGCGCCGCACGCTGAGAATACGGACCAGAACCTCATCGCCTACGGAAAAACGCTCATGGGCGTCACCGATCCAGTCCCAGGCAAGGTCACGGGCAAGGATGGAGGTTTCAACGCCGAAAACTTCCACGCGCACAACCTTTTCAGCCACTGCAATCACACGCGCCTGGACGATGCGGCCCTCATAGACACGGTACATACCGGCAGCATCCGTATCCAGATAGAAAATCTGGCGTTTGCGCAGCATGGCCTCCTTGCGGCTGGCAACTACGCTGCGAGTTTTGGAGTCGATACCACGCACGATGAAGTCAATGTCAGCACCCAGCATGTTGCCAAGGATCTTATTTTGGCGCAGCATAAGGTCGGTATATTCCTGGCCGGAAGGGCTGCGGCCCAGATTGATCATCATTTCCTTGATAGGGATAATGACACGGAACCCCTTGTAATCCACAACTGCCACTGTCTTGCGGTTGTCCAGCTGTTCAATGCCGCCCAGCTTGCCGGTGATGATCTTGCGGGTACGGTAGGCATTATGGATCTCATGCCAGATTACATCATCTCGGTCTTCGGCAGTCTCGACATCATCCCGGTTGCGGATGGTAAGGACGGGAGCCTCGCCGCGCTGGGGGCGGGGCTGGCGCCGGGGAGGAGAGGGAATGGGTGCAGGAGCGGCAACTTCTTCCACAGCAGGAACGTCAGGCTCCACAGCAGGTTCCTCCGCAATAGAAAGGGTTTCGGCTGTATCCGCCGACACTGTTGTTTCGGTAGGAACTTCCTCTGAGACAGGTTCTTCAGGAGCAGCAGCTTCTTTCTTCTTCCGGCTGGTACGCTTGGGCTTTGGAGATGCAGGGGGTTCCTGCAAAGCGTCGGCGTTATCTTCGTAAACATCAGGCGGCTGCACATCAGAGTCTTCCGGCATATCAGTGGGAGCAGCGCTTTGATCGTCTGTTTCAGCAGGCGCATCCCCGAACATTTCCTCCTCGGTGAGTTCAGGAAGGGGATCTTCATTCATATCTTCGCCAGAGGTGTCCTGCTGGGGCTGATCCATCAGCCCCAGCAGTTCGTTCAAATCCAGACCATCGCCAGCGTCAGCAGGAAGGGATTCAGGTTGAGCGGTATCGACCAGCAGAGTTTCGCTTTCCGACATAACGGTTTCGGTAACAGGAGCGTCCTGTTCCAGAAGTTCTTTTTTCTTGGTTGCCATAGATTAAACCTCCTATGAATTTGATAGTTTTGTTTAAGACAGGATGGAATCCTTGTCTGTGGTAATAATGCCTTCCGGCGTACCGGCAGATTTGGGAGCCGGAGCCTCTTTGGGTGATTTATCTGTGGGGGATGCCGGTTTGGTGGCTTTGCGCTTTGCCGGTTTCTTTGCTGCCGGAGCCGGTTTCGGCGCGGGCTGCGGTGTTTTGGCGGCTTCTTCTTCCAAGCGGCGCCATTCCGGCACATGGGCAGATGCTTTGCAGGAACGCAGATACTTGGCTTCCGGATGTTTGGAGTAATCCATTTTGTCTACCTGCAGAACCTTCTTGCCGCGGATGATGATGAGTGCCTGATCCAGCGGGAGTCGCAGGACTTCATCAGGAGTAAGTACAGGGCGTTTTCCAACACCGGAGGTTTCACGAAACTCCGGTGTATAGTTGGAGATACGCCAGGTGCCCAGCTGTTTGGACTTACTGGATACTGCTACGGAGGCAAGCCCTGTCCTGGCAGAAATAAATTCGGCAGTAAGCTGGTCTGTACAGCCCAAAAACAACTGCGCGTCACAGTTTCCAATGATCTCCTGCCACAAATTCTGCGGGTATCTGTTCTGCAATCCTGCGAGATTTTGGAATACACAGGACATGGAGATATTCCGGGAGCGTATTACGCTGAGCCGGCGGGAGAGGTCGGGGATCGTGCCGCACGCTGTCAGTTCTTCCCCAAGGATATGGACAGGCACAGGCAGTTTGCCACCCTCGCAGTTGTGGTCTGCATATCGCACCAGTTTGATGAAGCAGAAAGATAGAAACAGCGAGGCCAGAAAATCAAAGGTACTGTCCTGGTCGCTGGTAACGAGGAAGTAGGCACAAGGCTGCTGACCCGGAAGCTCCAGATCGATCTCATTCTTAGCGGTAATTTTCTTGATCAGTTCAGACTGGAATACCTGGAGGCGGCTGCCCAGACCGATAATCACGCCGCTTCGCACTGTGTCGCTGGCCTGCTTGAACAGGCTGTAGGGTGCTTTGGCAGGATGAGTGGAAGGAAGCGCTTCGAGCAATGTGTCAAGTTGGGATTCCCCATTGAGGGTCAGCAGCCGGTAGACTTCGCCAATGTTGCGGTTTTCTTCCGCATAGCCTTGATCCACATACAGTACCAAGGCCTTGAGCAGATTCATCTCGCAGGCATCCCAGAAATGGTCGCTCTTGCCGTTGTTCGTGGTGTTCTTGATGATGACATCTACAAAAAGCTGAGCCATTAGTTCCTGTCCCTCAACTTCGGCAAGGCAACACCAGGAATCTGAGTTTTCAGGCGAAACGAGGTTGAATACCTTGACACAATAGCCCCGGCTGCGGAGAAATTCGCTTGACTTCTCGTACAATTCCGATTTGGGATCGCAGATGATCAGCGATTCTCCGGCGCCATTTTCGCCTCGGACAGTGGCCTGAAGAATACGATTCATACAAAACGAACGGGTTTTCATGGAGCCACTGGCGCCGTAGACTGCCAGATTGCCGTTGATTCTGGTATCTTCCGGTATGCAGACTGCTTTGCCATCCAGCATACCCAGTACAATACCCTTGTGCTTGCGCAGGTCGGGCACCAGATCCAGTACGCCGGACATCTCTTTGCGGGACATCCAGCCGGAGGTGCCATAAGTGCCTTTGGCGGAGTAGGAGAAATTACGGTCTTCATCATACTCGTCGGCATCACCATATCCCATGCGCATGACCATGATGAGCAGCACTGCTAACAAGCCAATGCAGATCAAAATGCCATACACGCCATAAGGCGGTCGGAGCACAGAGGAAAGGCAGAGAAGGAAGTCGGGCGAAGCGGCCAGCGGTGAAGTACCATCGCCGGGAATGCCGCCGCCCTGTTTCCAGGTTGCATAGTTACCCAAAAGCTGTGCCAGAAAGCCGCCTGCGTATAGGATTGCAAGAATGGCAAAGGGCGCTGCAATCAGGCTCACGATCAGTTTTTTCTTGTTTATGGGAACAATCTCCCCTCGAATTTTGTGAAGTCAATGGTCTGGAAGCGCACTCGGGAACCGCAGTAACTGCGAAGTACCTCTGCCTGGAAGTCAAAGCAGATCAGTGTGCCCGGGCGCTCGGATAGTTCGAGAGAGGTGTTAAAGCGTGCGATACGGGGCAGATCGCAGAAATAGCCAAACAGGACTGGTGAGCCATCTGGTGAAATGCCGTCATGCTCAATAGCCAGCCCGGGTTGCCTCGCCGTAAGACCTTGGAGCAGAATACGGTCCAGCTCCGCAGTTTTCCCAGGGTCGCACAATAGTGCCAGTGTCACCTCCCCCTGATGGTCGTTGGTAAGATAAAGAAAATGCTCATAGCTGCCATCCAGCATGAAGAAATCATGTTTGCGACCTCCGGTGCTGGTCAAAATCTGATAAGCCAGATCCATGCTGTTGCCCAGAATCAGTCCATGAACATCCTCATGGCGAAACTGTGAGGACAGGCGTTGTTGGCAGATTACACTCCAGATCAATGCTTTGACCCGCATTTCCGATTTGTAGCGCCATTTCATCAGGGCGCTACTGCTGTTGTAGGTCACGAAGATGCCGGAGGGCGCAAGGAGTATTCCGGTGGAGCGGGAACTGCGGATCTTCGTGGTGTCGATCCCCATTTCTTTCACTTCTCTGGAACTGAAAAAAGCAGGATAGACAATCATGCCACCAGCGTAACCCTCCGGCGCAAAAATTGCCGGTTTTTCATCCCGATACACACATACACCCGCATTATCCATGGTCACATAGGTTTCTGCCAGGCGGTGTAGCCGGAGTCTTCGGTCAATTTCGCATTTCAAACGGTTGGTGTCGGTATCTCCTGTCAGGTAGCTGGCAAACCTGTCCGGCCGGCTTTCCAGCAGAGTGGCTTTGGCTCGCGGCCCCAGACGGTAGCCGCGCAGTTTATCCCGGTAATAGGTACGCAGCAGCCCGTCTTTTTTCAGTGCAGTGACAACAGACTCCAGATAATATGGACTGCCGGGAAGTCTGTTAAGCTGGTCTGTGGGGAACTCGCCGGAGATGGCAGTCAGAGAGAGAAGCCTGTACGCCATCGTGTCTGGCTGTGGGAATTTCCCAAGTGATCACCTCCTTGTGGTGTGTGGCTTTTACCGAGACTGCAAGGAACTTCGGTAAAAATCCGTGGTGTAACGACAGAAAAAAGCCCCGAAATCCGGGGCGAAATACGATGTTGCGGCAGGTCGGACAAGCAATGGCTGAAAATGCTCAAAAATCCGAGATGGATTTTAGGGTGTTTTCATGCTCAGCAAGCCAGGCGGGAAACCGCTTTTTTTCCATGACACTGATTCTGGTACAGTCCTTTTCGCCCAGCGCAGCGGTGTTGTAGGCATCGCAGAGCAGGCCGGTATCGTCAGCCATGACGAAGGTGGAGAGGACATCCAGAAGCTGCTTTTCTTCCAGATTGTCGTAGTCACGGATACGCCGGGTGGGAAGGCACTGGTCATAAACCTGCGTAAAGCACACCACACAATCGCTGAAGTGGGGCATGGGATGCTCTTTGGCGTATTGCTCCAATGAGAAGTAGAACGGGTCGAGCAGAAACTCAGTGTTTTGTCTCTGCTTGCGTTTTGGGAGCAGCCCGGGCAGGGTGACCTCCAGTACACCGTCCTCATAGACAACCTCAATTCCGTGTACAATACCGGCGGATGTCAGGTAATCGCCTTTGTGGATGGTGGTGCTGGAATATATCAAATGCCGCAGCCTGCAGGCAATTTTCTCTGCCCGTAGGGCGGCGTCAGTGGATAAGACTTCATAGTTGTCCGGATAGCGCTGAATATCCGTGGTATCCATCGCGTAAAGAGCATTGCTCAAACGGGATATATCATCAAGAATGCTTCCAATCCGGTGTGAGATGATTTTTCGTTCCAATCAAGTTCCTCCTGTTTTCTTAAAGTAATGCACCTGGCCCGCTGCATCCACGGTGCAGAAACCGGAAATGTCAGGGCAGTCAATGCGGCGAATGTCTTCCGGATTATCGACCAAAATGATGCGGCGTCCACCGCTGCGGTCATCCCGAAGCGCATGGTTGATCAGGGCCTCCTGGCCGGAAGCTGCGTAGACGATTTCGTATAGTTCACCGTTTGCAAAGAAGATAAGCTTGGCCGGAAAATCACCGGGAGCATGGTATTCCACCTGCCCGATAAAATCCAAGAGTACCCAGGCAGCCCGTATCAGAGAGTTGTCTGATTTTGCTGCCCAACCAGACGGAAAGTAACCGCCTGTATCAGTTTGAAAAATACGGCCCTGCTTTTGCAGATGGGAGAGCAGGGTCTTGATGATTTCTTCTTTGTCAGGGTGAAAGCAAAGAAGCTGCTGCATATTGAGACCGGGATACATCGTGACGATCCGCAGCAGAGCCGCAGCTTCATTTCCATAGATTTCAGCCCTGGTCTTCATGGGTATCACCTCCAATGGCGTAATATAGGCGTATTCAAGACGCATTAAATAGGAAGGAAAGCCAGTCAGTGTAAGCCAAAAAGATGATCTGGCTGGCAAAACTGGTTTTTAGGCGTAATACAGACGCAAAGCAGACGCATAGCGGCGTCTGGAAGGAAAGTTGCACATGGGAATCACCTCGCTTTTCAAATTGTTATATCTGCTGTTCGGCAGATGTGGATTGTTCACGGCGTTTTCGCTCTACGATTTCACGCAGCTCGCGGCGGTCGGTAGTGATCAGATCCTTTTCCAGAGGGCTGGCTTTGAACTCCACCATAATATTGTTGTTATTGGTAGAAATCAGACCGTGACCTCTTTCAAAGTGAGTGATCTCCATTGTTTCAGCATCGGACAGGTGCAGGGCTTCCTGTACCCGCTGGGCTTCGTCGTCCTCCAGATTCAGAATGATCTTGGTCTTGGAGTTGTTGATGATGCCCTTACCAAATCTGCCGCCGTCAAGGTCAAAGAAATCGGCAAGATCCTGGCTTGCAAAAATCGAGGCGCCGCCGTAACCGCGTATGGTTTTGGCAATTTCCAAAAGAAAATCGCCGGCCAATCTTACACCAGCAGCACCGGCGCCGGATAGAAGCTGCCAACACTCATCGATGAAGATGGCTTTTTCTTCTGTACGGTCGGCTTTGGCTCTGTCCCAAACAAAGTCCAGCGCCACAAACATACCTACGGTGAGCAGGTCTCCGGTGAGGGAGGAAATATCCAAAACAGTGTACTTGTTGTCGAGCCGAACATTGGTCTGCTTATTGAAGGTGCTGGCGCTTCCGTTTACCAGACGATTTAGGATGTGGGCCATGCGCATCGTTTCCTTGGAGGTTTTCAAAATTTCGTACAGGTCACCAAGCACCGGCATCTCACGGTACTGGCCGGGCTTTGCAGGGTCTTCCAAAGAGGCATTATCATGAGTGATGCCTTTTGTGTTATAGGTACGAACAAGGGCTTCGTCCAAAAGCTGTCGTTCCTCGTGAGACATATCGGGGATCAGCAGACTGAAAAATATGTGGAGCTGCTGGATCTTTGCTGCAAGTTCAGATAACTGGATGCCTGGACCGTCCAGAAGTTCATTCACCGAGCGGTCTACCCGCCGAATCTCCATGACATTGATGCAGTGGGGACTGGCCGGTGAAATCTGGATAAAGGAGCCGCCCACATTGGAGCAGGCGCGATGGAATTCATGGCCTTTTAGGGGCGCAACAATGAAAATGGGGATATTTTTCCGCCTCATTCGCAGCGCCATCAACTGCATGGTAAAGGTTTTGCCGGCTCCGCTCGTGCCAAGGATCGACATATTGGCGTTCTTATAGACCGCAGAATTGAAGATGTCCACGATAATAAGGGAACTGTTGTACTTGTTGACACCCAGCAGGATACCGTTATCATCACACATCTCATAGGATGTAAAGGGATAACAGCTTGCCGCACCGCCTGTCAGCAGGTTGCGCTTACCCCGCTCATACAGTTTCTTTTCCATTGCCACCAATGGCAGGGCAGATAAAAACGCCTGTTCCTCCCGAAAATGGCAGGTGCAGGCGTTCATGTCTTGTGAGAGCAGGAGCTTTTTCATTTCGCTGACCTTCCATTCCAAGTCTTCCTCGTTGGAGGCAGTAATGGTAATCAGCAGATTCAAGTAGTAGAAGTCCTCGTTGTTGGCAAGGCCCTCTTTGAGAAAGTACCCGCTTCGGATAGCACCATCAATGTCATCAAAGTCGGTGTTGGTGTCGCTGGCGTCCTTGATTTTGGAACGGTTGATACGTAGCTGCTGTCCGACTTTCTGGATGATGGTTTCTTTGGGCTGACGGGAGAGGAACATATCCATATCGATCCCGTCACCGGCATTGACGATAAGACTGAGCCAGCCGGCTGGAACCTGCGTTTTGTAGCCATCAGAGGGCACCAGCAAATAAGCATAATACAGACCGTCAATGCAGATATGGTGACCATGCGTGAAGTCAATGCTTTTTGGCGCACAGAATTCGGTGGCAGGGATATGGTCGATCTCACTGTCGCGCCCTTTGGCAAGGTACTCAGCCACAACCTCCTGTGCCCGGACGGAGAGTGGCTTTACAGCACTTTCATTTCTACAGAGCAGGTTATAGAGGACATCTACGGTAAACTCATCCCAGTTTTTCGGAACGATGACCTCGTTACCGCACTGACGGAGGTAGTTGGTAGCAGTATGGACTGCACTTTGCAGGGCATTGATTGCCTCGCCTTCTTCATCAGAGCGCTTGGTGTTGCTCCACGGCTCATATTCAAAAATCAGGAAGAAACGTCGGGTAATTGCCTCACGGGAACCAATCTGCTGAACGAACTGGAGGTAGTCTTCCTGCATGAGCAGACACTGTTCATTGGTCTCCTGTTCCATCTCCTTCCGAACGGTATCCAGATGGCGGTTGATCTCTGCCCGGCGTGTCAGTACCTTGATTTGCAGCTTGATGGGGCTGATTTTCAAGTAGGATACAAAGGAATAGATGATGTTCCGCTGTTCCTGGGCACTGCGCAGCATAAAATTGATGGGTACTACCTCGACGACCTTGACATAGCGGTGGTCCTTCGTGTAGATGATGCCGTTTTCAATTTTGGAAATCGGCAGATAATCTGCTACCGGGTTAAGGCAGGCGGGCTTCGGCTCCTGAGTGCGGATAGGGCGTTTTACTTTGCGCTCCTTGGAGACCTTCTTTTTTTGCTTGGCGGCTTTCTTCTCCTTGGCAGGCTTCTGCTTTTTCACAGGACGGAGTTTTTGGCGGATTTCGTAGCTACGAACTTCATCAAACTCCGCTGGGAAACCCTCTCTGCCGGAGCACCGTGACCGCCTGGGAGCCTTATCGGGCTTGTGTGCCTTCTTTTTAATATGCTTGCCGCCATGCTCTGCCGCAGGAACCGCATCTTCTGCGCTGTTACCGCCTACAATGCGGCGGTTTCGCAGGTACTTTATGAAAATCAGCAGAAAAGAGGAAAGGCTCTCACCGGAAATTCCGATAAGCGCCACCAATGCTGCTGGCAGTGCGGTCAGGCACAAAGCGATGATACGGGCAGTCAGGCCAAGAGGAAGCAATGAAAAAACCGGCACACCAATGGCAAATGCCAGGATGCCGGCTTCAATCACATTGCGGGCTTTGAACATACCACCAAAGAAGGTGCCTGACTCGATGAAATTCGGTGGTATTATGTAGGTATCTCGGTCGATTTTATGATTCATGATTAACCTCGTTTCCGAAGCCGGGCGGGCACATCAGCCGATAATCCAGAACGGACCGCCAGCTCCAGCGCGCCGGCTGGCCTCATTTAAGATAATGGACAGATCCCAGAGCTGTTCGCTCCGTGTGTAACTGGCAGGGTCAGCCACCATGATCTTGCCGTCTTTTACGCCACGCAGGACAATGAAGTGACCGGAAGAGGTAAAGTGGCCTTCAGACATGATTGCTACTACCAGTTTACCATTAGCCAGTGCGTCTGTGATGCGCTGTGGTTCCGCAGTGGTACAGCCGGAAACCGGAAGCCCCCATTCCCCAGCGGCGGCAGGTATCAGCGCATGGTAAGAACCACTGCTTTTACACCAGTAGCCGTTGTTGTAAGACCACTCGGCCATCTCCACAGGGTCAACCATATCGTCTGTCAGAGAGGACACCACGATTGCCATAGCGGTAGGGCCGCAGCCATAACCGCCAATATTGTCCGTACCATATGCTTTACCGGCATAGCGTTCATCCAGTTGATTGTAGTAAACAACAGGTGTGATCCCGTCGGTGAAAGTAACATCGCCCAGAGCGGTGATGCTGTTTCCGGTCCACGCTTCCAGATTCTGCAGCAGACCATCGCCCAAGAACAGGCTTAGGTTGGAAGCGTAATCAGATGCAAGCTCCTTTTGGTCATCGGTAAGCTGGAATACAACATCAGAAAAATAGGACTCACCGTTGTAACGGACAGTATAGACCATCCATGTTTCGGACACCGTTGTTTCTTCCCCAGTCTCCGGATCAGTCACGGTGCTCTCACGAATCTCTTGCTTGCTGGTGTAGGAATATAGATGCTGCTTGTTTTCCCGCAGGGTGGCGGCAAGGTCATTCAGAGAAATGCTTTCAAAATCCTTGTCTTTGGCCGCACAATACTGAGAGATAAACAGGTTGGCGTTATAAATAGGACCGCCGGAATAGGCATTTTTGACCTCCATATGGTCGGCTCCCGATGCCGCAAAGTCAGCTTCGATCCGGGCAAGTACATCATCCAGTGCCTCACCCAAGATGCCGTTGAGGGTAAAGGTGATCTCGTTGGCGTTCTCAATAATCGCTGTTTCGCTATTCAAAATCGGAATTTCGGGGTCAGATGGCGAAAAGGCATTGGTCAGTCCACCGAAAATAAGACCAGGGAGCATGAGAACAAATAATACCGGCAGCATAAGCAGGGCAATGACTGCCACAATGATTTTTCCGATATGCTTCCGACCTGCCCACACTGCGCCTGCAACTGCACCGTAAGGACCGCCTGCGGCAGCGCCTTTGGCAGCGGAGGAAATAGCTTTTCCGGTTTTGATTGCGCCGCAGATGGTATGCGCTGCGGAGGCGCCGGTCTCCACAGCTTCGGAAAAACTGCTTTTTTGATCTTCTGGCATTTATATCTTGTCCTTTCTCTTCGGGGATGGAGGCAGCTTTTTGACAATGGACTCGTTGAAAGCGATAGAACCGTCAGGAGCCATATAGGGCGATTTGTCAACAGCATCCACAGCGTACTGTTTATACCATGCTGTGCCATCCACGGCATGAATGGTGGTGTACTGGCCTTCCGGGGCAACATATTGGTCTGCGTGGTACATACCAAAGGAGATGCCTTCGGGATGTTCCGCAGTCACTTCTGTGCCGGTGATGCGGCCGCCGCCAATTTCGACATTTTGGAAGGTCGGAACATTTTCAGCTCCGGATTCCAGTGCCGCATATCCCATGTAAGAGTGCAGGGCTTCGGCGGCTTTTTCACCGGAAATGGAACCCATCTGGCTGATACTGCCCGTGGCTACGCTGCCGATTACATTGTTGGCAAAATTGCCGCCCTTACTAACGGAAGAAGCGTACATATGGCCGCCGATCCCTCCGGCTGCAGCATCGCCTAAAAGACTGCCAAGACCGGAAGGCTTGGAGCCGGGAGTTGTGGTGGCTGTTTTGATGGCGCTGTTTGTGACTTTTCGGCTCACCACTCCAGCAAGACCGCCGCTGGCAAACCCTGCTCCAAAGCCGCCGCTGCCTTTACTACCGTTTGCGTTGACATTGGTGGAACTGCTGTTTCTCCCGCCGCCAAAGTGGTGACTGGAAAAGTTCTTGATGCCGCCGATGCCTCTGGCAGCGATCATAGCCTCAGCCAGCATGCTGCCGCCGGTATGTCCTACATTGACACCAAGACTGGAGAGGAAGGAATCGATTTTCTGGCCGACTTTGAGAAAGCCGATAGCACAGAGAAACCAGATAAACACATTGCCGGAAACGGCTTCTTTTCCCACAGCGTCTACCTGAGTTTGCACATCGCTTTCGGAGATAGCGGCAAAAGCCGGCTGGCAGAACAGGCAGGAGAGAATTGCGACTGTAAAGGCCGCAAACAAAAATTTTTTGAGTTTCTTCAAGGATAAGACCTCCTTACAACGAAAGCGGGTTCGCAAGGAAGGACCCCACCATGCTTGTGAACAGGCGCAGGCACCAGGCGTTCATGACCAATAGGAAAATTTGGCCGCCAAGCATCCGGCACCAGGATTTCCAGATGTTTGCTGTGGTCTGGCTGGCGCCCATAGAAAAAGCCACAGGAGCCGTGTAGACCAGTACACCGAGCAGCACATACCGTTCGGCTGCCTCGAATAGAAGTTTTAGGTAGTTCCAGGCCAGGATGAGAACCAAAATCAAGGTAATCAGCGCCACAGCCCCATTGGCACACACACCGATGATGACCAGCATCACGGAATTGAAGTCTGCAAAGCTTAATGCAGGAAGGTCGGACTCCATGATCCAGTGGTAGGGGGTGCCGCCGATGGTAAGAACAATATTGACGATCTCATCTGAAAAGAGCGTCAGCAGGATAAAAATAACGGAACGGATACTCAGCTTTACCGGGTCTTCTGCTTCCACACCTGCGCCAAGACCGAAGTTTTTGAATAACTGCCAGACCCAGTTGAGCAGGATGATCCCGATTGCCAGAGCCACGAAAACAGAGTACATAGTCTCTGCTGCGGGAAAATAACGCAGAAATACAGCCATATCACAGCCCAGCGCACCCAAAACCGATGTGGTCACCAGATCAAGACCGGCCATTACCTGTTCTGCGATCCATTCCACTATGCCGTCTAAAATGCCCATAAATGCAAGCCTCCTTTCCGGCGAGCAATCAGACGGTCAATCAGCCTGTCCATTGTCCGCCACTAAAGAGCGGCGTCACATACGCCATGATAAAGCCCAAGCCATTGAGGATAGCCCAGGTGATACAGATTCGTTTGAGCCAGGCGCGGCTTTCATCCACCGTCCGTCCGGAACGGGAGAAGTTCATGAGCAGCAAGGCTACCGAAGCAGTGACGATGGCGGCGATAGTGGAGATGGCAAGGATTTGGGTGTATACATCCTGCATGATCTCTTTGGCCTTGGTCCATACATCTGTTGCCGCATAAGCCGGCTGACAGAACATCATGGACATCATCACACACAGGAAGGCGCTGTAAGCCACTTTGGGCAGCGAAAGCCTGCGCTTGGACTGGGTATCCGGCTCCTGAAGCTGCGGAGTTTGAGGGGTTTTCGTTTTCTTCAATTTGCGATCCTCCAATTCTGAATGATTTTTTGATGCTCAATAGGGAACAGAAAAACCCACACCTGTCAAAACAAATGTGGGCTTTCAAATGGTCGGGCGGCCATCTGGGCAGCAAAAAAGCACCCTGATGAAAGGTGCCGTTACTGTCCTGTTCGGTTTTGGGTGCAAGTTTGAGCATATTCAGTTTAACACATCGGTATTTGCACTGAAAGAGCAGAACCATGCCAATTTTGTTCCCGAAATGTGCCAATTATTTGCCCGATTGTCCGGAAGGTGATTTTGTCTCTGGCAAGAACTGTTCCAGCATGTCTAAACTGTCCTTGGAGGTATAGCCCCAAAGGACGGAACTGAGGGCTTCAATAGCTTCCCGGCGTTTGCGGTAGTAGGTTCTGAAACTGATGTCACGAATGTGCGGCCGCAGGGTCTCGATGATTTCCTCAACATTTTTGAGCTGCTGGGGCGAGAGGAAGGAGTAGTACAGCAGCCAGTAATATGCCTCACCGTTTTTGTGCTTGGTACGCAGCAATTCGACTGCGGAATCCAGCAGCTTAAGCATTTTGTGGCTGCGTTCAATGCACTTGGCATGATGCTCAATGTCACTTCCGGCCAGATCGGCGCCGGCCAGATAGACTGAATCCAGAAAATCCTCGATGGAGGTGCCATACTCGATCTCAAACTTGGTGCGGACATGCTGGACAGAAAGCTCCAGACTCCACACAACATCCCGGTATTTTTTCAGCAGTTTCCAGGTATCATGGTACAGGGGATTATCAGCAACATCAGGTTCAACAAATTTTCTCATTTCAAGTTCCTCCTATTTTCGTGCTCCTCAAAGGGAGTGAGTGTAAGTTCAAAAGTGGCGATTGAAGTGTTTGTGCCGCAGAGGATGGTCAGACCAAAGTGGGCTGTGGATTTCCCTCGCGCACGCGGAATCAACTCTTCCCAGCAGTCGTCCGATAAGGGATATAACTTATAGCGGGAGAGCGGGCAAGAAAAGCAGGAAATCCCTTGCGTAGATAGGATGTCAGCCATCTTGCGGAGTATCGTTTCAATGTGCGATTTTGAAACGCTGGAAAGTGCATCCGAAACAATGATCTCATGCTCAGAGATGGAATGGCTCTCTTCGGTTTCAGCAGTTTCCGGAAGCTCCAGATGAATGTTTAAGGTCATGGCAACTTCCTCCTTGTCGATTAAAACATCGGAAATCTCAAACATGGTGGATAGGTAGTTCTGCAGGTAGATCACGCTTCCATGCCGGCCGGGAAACGACATGATAGAGATATACCCAAGACCGTCCAGCTTTTTCAGTATCCGGCATACGGTAGCGCGTGACAGCCCCCAGCGGCAGGAGAGTTCGGTATAACTGACCAACGGGTTTCCTGTACCATTGCGAAAGTAGGCTACCGGGCCGACCTCTGACCCCTGCACCTGCGTATCGTTGTAGACAGCGGATACCCACAGATCCAGAACGATGTCCATTTCAGAGCAGCGGGCAGAGCTGACCAGTTCCAGGGCAACAGAGACTGGCAGGAAGAAAAAACCGGTATCCTTTTGGCATGGGGCATTGTACTCCAGTGCGGAATTGTGGCGGGCCCAGTGGAGGATTTTATATTTTACTACATTGCCACGGCCCAGCAGTGTATAGGAAATCAAGTGCTGCTTCTGAAGGGTATCCAGCATGGACAGCGCCTGCCGATGAAAGCGGGTGCGGAACCAGCAAGACAGTTCCTTGACGGTGCACACCCATTCGCCGGGCGAGACTGTATAACTGATCCCGTCAATACGGCGATATGAGGTGCGGAAGTTTGCATAGCTGCAAAGTACAGTAAAATGAAAAAGGCCGGAGCCTCCGTTTATGCGGATGCTCCGGTCGTTGATCAGTTTGTGGATGAACTCACGATAAATCCGGCATCGTGGGTAATCTACCACTTGTTTAATTTGAAGTTGGTATTCTGGCATGACAGTCTCCTCTTTATTATGTATTATGTATTAAAGGTGGGGCAATAAAAGTAATAAAATGTTTCGATAAAATCGTTGACTTAGATTGAATTGAAGGTTATTATATAATAATGTATGCGTCTGCGGTTAAACGATCAAGCCGTTCTTTGTGTAGAGATCATGTTAGATATAGCATCCTGAGTAACGCAGCAAATTTTTGCCATTTCTATGCCAGCGATATGCCATAACAGGCGCACTACAACTTTCTACAACTTTTCTACAACTTTTGAAGCGAAAAGGATGGCACAAGAGGACACGAGACGAATGAAAAAAATTTCACGAATCGAGTATTGTGCGGGTTTTGAACCCTTACAGAGCGGCATGGAACAGGATGAAGGGAGCCGAATTTTGCTCCCGACCATGAAGACCCTGGGCGGAGCCGCATCCAAGTCCGCAGACGGTGAGACTTCAGAAGCAGCGCCCGCTGGCGACAACAACGGCTTCTTCACTCCGAACGAGAAGATCGACTTCTCTAACGTAAAGGTAGAGCCGCTGTTCGAGGAGCAGGTAGACTTCGACACCTTCAGCAAGTCTGATTTCCGTGCCGTTAAGGTAAAAGAGTGTATTGCAGTACCGAAGAGCAAGAAGCTTCTTCAGTTCACATTGGATGACGGAACAGGGACAGACCGTACAATCCTCAGCGGAATCCACGCTTACTATGAGCCGGAAGAGCTGGTTGGCAAGACCCTGATTGCGATCACCAACCTGCCGCCACGTAAGATGATGGGCATTGAGTCCTGCGGAATGCTGCTTTCAGCAGTGAATAATCTGAAGAATTCTGAGGACGAAGAACTGCATCTGCTGATGGTGGATAATCATATTCCGGCGGGAGCGAAGCTGTACTAGGAATCAATAAAATTTAGTATAGGATTGATAGAGATTAAAGGAGATTAGAGCGAGAGGGTTCTGGTCTCCTTTGTTTTTGAGAAAAAAGTTGCTCAACAGGGGGGCAAATCGACAGCCTCCGGTTGGTTTTAACCGGAGGCTGTACGAGTCCCTATTGCATCGTTATGATGCAAGGCTCTGCAGATATTCTTCCACATTCTGATACTGAATGCTATCTATCACTTGGCTTTCTCCACGATAAAGGACAAACTTTCCGGTGATCGGGCCATAACGGTGCTCCGTCTGTGCGCATTTTTCCACATCGATCAGATGGCGATACTGCTGTGGGACGGCTTCCTCGCTGTGCTTGATCTCGAAAATCCGGCAGGAACCTGCTTCCGGGTCAAACACCACCATATCAAATTCGCCCACGGGGAATTGCAGGACAAATACCTGCTTTTTGGGGTTCGACAGCTTGGTTTCCAGCAGGACGATGTCCTCCAGCATCCGACCTTTGATCTCGGTCAAAATGCGCTCCTGCGCGACGGTGCGCTCTGCCAGAGACAATGCACTGAACGTCTCATCCAGCAGCAGACTGCGGATTAGCGCATCCGCCTGCGCATAACGCAGACCTGGTTGTGCAATCACTGTGCGGCTGGACACCGTGCTGACATCCGGCAGGTGCAGCACATCAATTTTCTGTGTCAGATCCAGCAGATCCAGATACTCTTTGATCTCTGCCGCATGAACATCGTCCAGTTTTATGGTCTGTTCTGTCTTGTTGCGGATCTCCAGTAGCTTTCGCAGACTATCTGTGACAGTTGCAAGGTCAATGCGGTCAAGGATGTCTGTGGGATTTTCGCGGTCACGGCGCAAATTGCTGGCGGAAATGCCAAGATCATGAGACTTCCAATTCTGCGTCAGCACCTCCAGCGTGAAGCGGTGGTTGATATCCTCCACCACGCGGTTGATGGCACTGGTCAGTTCATTTTTATCATACAAGTCTCGCAGATGGCGGAAATGTCCCTCATACTGATAGCAGCGCAGTGAATGCTGGATGTTGCGTGCGATGGCTGTGTCCACATATTCGTCGGCACTTTCCTTGCTGGCAAATGTGGAGGTTTCGTTGTAGTGGACGCCGCCGAGGCTCATAGTGCCGCCGTAGCGGATATACTCGTCGATGCCATGGATGCCGAGGACGGATTCAAACTCCCTGTAAGGGATGAAGGTGGTGTGCAGCAGGATGCAGCGGTCATAGAGTTGCTCGTCCTCGGCAAAGAGGAAGCCCAGCGAGTCTGTGCCGGAGAGCGTGATCTTCATACCGCAGGCTGCAAACACGTCAGAGAACAGCGCTGCGCCCTCAATGAAATCTTCCATCAGCGTTACTTCATCGAGGAACACATAACGAAAACCTTGCGCTTCCAACGCTTTGAGGTCACGGTTCACATTTGCCAGCGTATCTCTTGCGGTAATCTGAATGAACGCCGCTTTCGTTAGTTCTGCGTCGCTCATCTCCGCAAAAATCTGTCGGATCATGGTAGTTTTTCCCGTCCGGCGCAGGCCGTAGAGAATAAATACCTTGTCCCGTGGCTCACTGTAGACAAAATCGTGCAGCTGCCGGAAGCACTCGCGTTTGCGATAGCCGCGGACAGGTGCCGCAAAGGAACGCAGCGCATCACCGATGCGGATGTTGGTTGTAAAGGTAGAAGTATCTACGGCTTTTGTTTGGGGAAGTTGCCTCTTCAGTGCCTTCAGCTCCTGCTCTAACGCCTTCCGCCGCTCGATCTGCGCACGGAAATCCGCCAATTCATCTGCAGAAATATACTTCTCCCGCCGCTTCTTGTTTTCCGTCCAACGATGGTAGAAGTATTCCTTCCCATTAACGGTTTTCTTCGTAATAGAACCGGCAGGCAAAGCAGAAATTTGTTGCTCCAACTCCGCTGCCCGTTCCTGCATTTCGAATAATTCCATAGTGCACCTCCTATTCATCGATAATATTCTACACAGAATTATACCCTATTATACCCGTGAAATCAAGGGTATAATAGGGCGTAATCATTTTTGACATTTGTGGTGTGGATTATGTATAGTGGGCGTGATGATCATAAACAGTTAAGTCAGACAGAAGATGCTTCGGAATATTAAAATTAAATATGGAACCGGAGATTTAAGCAGTTAGTCTATGAAAAATAGGTTGGCTGCTTTTCATGCAAAAGTACTCTGGCCTTTTTGATGTAAAATGCAAGATCCTTTTGCCCCTTATATAGAAATGAGATATAATAAAGGTAATATTTGAACACCTTAAAAGTAAAAATTACATTTATTGAAAGAGAAAAAATGATAAAGTATATTTGTAGGAAATGCAATGTAAATACAGAACGGTCAGAATGTCCGATTTGCAAGGAACGCACAGAATTAGAAAGCTCAACTATTTATTGGTGTGATGACTGTAATATCCCATTGTTTGAAGAAATCTGCCCAATTTGTGCAAAAAAAGCGCATAGAATAGGCGGCGATTTAAGACCAGTATTTCCGGAAGAACGACTTCTGCTTGAAATTATGATTGGAGAACCGTTTAAATATAAAGATGCGTCTGTCTGGAATGCTTCAGGCAACCACTATTATGCAGATGGTAAAAAAATTAAATTTACAGTTAGTCAGACAAAAAAACTAGATGCAAAAGAAATCCGTAAACAATTAACACAATTATCTTCTGAAAATTCGTATGATGTGTTTGAGGCCAATATCAAAAAATTTGTGACAGCAAACCAGAAACGTTACGATTATATTTCAAAGGAAGCAATGGAATATATTCGTACTAAGGCAGAAAATGCAGCTTTGACAGAAATGTTTGTATCTTTTAGTGGAGGTAAAGATAGTACGGTGGTTTCCGAACTTGTCATGCGAGCGTTGGGAACACAGGAAATCTTGCACTTATATGGCGATACTACATTGGAATTTCCAGAATCTAAAGAATATGTTAAGCGTTTCAGAAAGGAACATCCCAAGACGCTGGTTGATACAGCGAAAAATAAGGATAAAAATTTTGAGGAGCTTTGCGAACAACTTGGACCGCCATCCAGAGTTATGAGATGGTGCTGTACTATTTTTAAAACAGGTGCTATCCAGAGAAGAATTCAGACGTTGTTTAAAGGAAAAAAGAAAATTCTTACTTTTTATGGCATACGTAGAAGTGAGTCTAGTTCACGAAATAAATATGATCGAGAATCGGATAGCCCTAAAATTGCAACTCAAAAAACAGTTTCTCCGATCATAGACTGGACAGATTTTGATGTGTGGTTGTATCTATTGACAACGGGAATAGATTTTAACAGCGCATATCGGCTGGGGTATACAAGAGTCGGCTGCTGGTGTTGTCCAAATAACAGTGACTGGTCTGGCTTTCTGTCCCAAATATATATGCCGGAACAATATGAAAAATGGCACACATTACTGGTGGAGTTTGCAAAAAAGATTGGGAAACCAGATCCGGAAGTGTATGTAGATGAAGGAAATTGGAAGGCACGTCAGGGAGGGAATGGCCTTGAGTATTCTCAGACTTCTGTTTTGACATTTAAACCGTGTGCTCTTCAAGAAAATGCTTTAAACTTTGAATTGCAACGACCGATAAGTGAAGAACTTTATGAATTGTTCAAGCCGTTTGGATATATCAATAAGAGTCTTGGAAATGAAAGATTGGGAGAAGTTTTTGTAGTTGATCGTAACGGAAATCTTCAATTAAAGCTTCAGGGAAAACTAGGACAGACTACTTTAAAAGTTAGCATTTTGAGCAAGACCGCTGGACATAGCAAGAGCATGAAAGCAGTAGAAGATAAGGTGAAAAATCAAATTACAAAATATCAGATGTGCATGGGATGCCTGGGATGTGAAAGTGCATGTAAATATAGTGCGATTGCGATCAAAACAGACAGGTCAGGATTGGTTTCATATAAAATCAAAGATGATAAATGTGTAAGATGCGGTCATTGTATTGCGCATTATGATGGTGGATGTTATATGCGTAAGGTAATGACAATCAAGCGCTGAGTGAGGAGATTATGACAAAACGTAAGTATAAATTAAAAGGGCATGAATGTACTGTTAGCAATGAAATCAGACGAGAATATTAATTGAAAGATTTAACATAGAATAGAAATAAGAATTTTAGTAAAGTAGATATTTAACTGTTATAAGATAATAAAATCAGCTAAAGCATAGGCGGTGACAAATATGCCAGGATGGAATCTAAAAGAGGGTATTTTAACGGAATTAGAAGTTAGCGATGACGAATACTGGTCGCTATTTAATTTCGTTTTTTCAGATGCCTGTCGGAAAACAAATACATATAAGTTTGGCCTTATAAAATCTATCTGTGATCAAATATATGACGTGCATGATGACGGAGACCAGTTTTTCCTGTCTTATGAAAAGATATTTTCAAAATTTGCCGAGAATTACTGGAATCTTGTTAATAAATATAAGCTAAAACAAATGTCATACAATGGTAAGTCGGAATATTCCAAGATTGAACTGATAATCAAAGCAGCGGTGGAAAATTGTGAAATACCGGAAAATGTAGGATTCCAGGCGCTATGTGATAAGAACCGAAGTGCAATCATAAAGGAAGTTACGGCGGAGTGCAAGAAGTGTGTGGTCGGAGCTTTATATAATGATTTTGAAGGAAAGCTCTATGCGTTTAGCTTACGTGGTGATGGTATCTTTTTAAGCGAGGGCGCGTGTCGTTTCATGGCCAAGTATAAAATGGAGATTGAAAAGCTTAACTATTATGCCTGGGCGAGATTTCTGGAAAAAGTCAATGACGATGATGCGCTGATAAGAGTGTTAGAAAAACTGGATATGGCTACGCCTCAACGCAAAGATTTATCCATGTACAGGGATATTTTATACAACGAATTTCAGGAAAATACCTGCTTTTATTGCGGAAAACGGTTAAATAAAAATGTTCATGTGGATCATTTTATTCCATGGACATTTGTGAAGAATGATAATTTGTGGAATTTCGTACTGGCCTGTCCAAAATGTAATTTAAAGAAAAGCGGTAATTTAGTTGGAAGAGAATATGTAGTAAAAATAGACTCGAGGAATGCTTCGATTATGAACAGAAGCACATTGAGTTCGTCGATACGCGTTGAATTCGATGGATATTATGACGGACTGCTGGACAGAATGTGGAGTTATGCTAAGATGAGCGGAATCAGAGAACGGGAAGAGATAATGACATAGAGCTGCGGGAGAGGCTGAGTTTAGGCTGCTGTATAATCATTAAAACAGGTGATTCTACGGCAGCTTTCTTTATGTATAGATGTTTCCCAGTTAGTTTGTTGAAATGTATACTTAAAAGACAAACAAAATAATTTACAAGACTTCCAAACGGAGGTATAATACAAACACTAAGCAGAAATGTGAGGGATGCATATGGATGATGAATTTAAAGAACGTTGTTTTTCATACTATTCGGCGCTGATTCAACCTATTTATAAGCAATATAAGTTGAAAGAGGAGCCAATATATGCGATTCAAAGATATTGCTCCCTGGAGACGCTTTCGGAATATGCCATTCAACTGGCCAAAAGCGATTATATGTTAAAAGAACGTGGTGTATTGAAAAAAGACGGTTTGTTGGAGCCAGGAATTGAGACGGTAATCGAAAGAAAGAATTCAGTCCGCAATAACAGCGTTTCTGTCGGAGACGTGATCGAAATATACCGCGGAAATGAAAGAGATCTGTATTATGTGGAGCCGGTTGGCTTGAAATGCCTGGATACATTTTAAACGTTGTTTCATAGATATCAGCAAACTAGAGAGGAAGAAGAATGAATAATGCGTCTTTTGTTTTTCCGGCAGTGAAAGGCATACAAGCAAAAAGAGAATATTTTACAGCGATGGTTCCGTTGGAAATCATTCCGAAAATTTTTCAGTTTTCCGACGAAGAATTACCGGCGGAAATAAAAGCTCAGAGGGTATTGAACAAAGCGCGTATTCCGGAAATAAGGGACTATATCATCAATAATCCGGACTCGTATGTGTTTTCTTCATTAACCGTGTCGGTTGATGGGGACATGATTTTTGAGCCGATAGATGGAAATGCTATGATAGGACAGATATCCATTCCCATGAATGCAAGATTTTTGATAAACGACGGCCAACACAGGCGGGCGGCCATAGCGGAAGCGATTAAAGTAAATCCGGCGTTGAAGGATGAACACATTTCCGTGGTGTTCTATCATGATAAAGGACTGAAAGCTTCCCAGCAGATGTTTTCTGATCTGAACCGTTACGCAATCCGGCCCACAAAGTCAATTAACATATTATTTAATTCCCGGGAAGAGTCGTCCATCATTGCAAAAGAGGTTGTCAGAGAAGTGGCGGTATTTGCAGGATGGACGGAAAAAGAAAAAACCACCGTATCGAACAGGTCAAAAGCACTGTTTACATTAAGCGCTATCAGTACAGCTACCATTGAACTGTTGAAAAATATAAAATCGGATACGCCTGAAAAGACAAAATTGGCTATTGAATTTTGGAATGAAGTGGCTCTACAGATGCCGGAATGGCTTGCGGTAATGCGGCAGGAGAAAAAGTCGTCGGATGTCAGAAGCGGCAGTATCTGTTCCCTGAGTATTACGCTGGCAGCTATCGGACATGGCGGTAACAAAATCATACTCACCTACCCGCAGGAGTGGAAAAAGCAAGTCCGGAATCTGGAAAAGGTAGACTGGAAAAAGGAGAACCCCGTTTGGAACGATCTGGTTTTTGTAAATGGCAGAGTGGCCGCGAACAGATCGACCCAAAAGGCATTATCTGCTTACATAGAAAAAATAATGATGGAAGAGATTGGTGAAAACAATGGCGAATCTGACCAGAGATGATATCAGAGAAGTGATCGAAACAATAAAGGGCTTATATCTGGAAGATATGATTCCCTGGATCTGCGGATACAGTGGCGGCAAAGATTCCACGGCGGTAGTCCAGCTGGTCTGGATGGCGCTTTCGGAATTGCCGGCGGATAAACTGAAAAAGACAGTTCATGTAATCAGCACCGATACTTTAGTGGAATCTCCGGTTGTGGCGATTTGGGCTACGGAGTCTTTGAGAAAAATGAAAGAACGGGCCAAGGCGGCAGAATTGCCGATTATTCCGCACAGGCTTACACCCACTACCACGAATACATTCTGGGTAAATTTGATTGGAAGAGGGTACCCATATCCCAGAAGAGATTTTCGTTGGTGTACAGATAGATTAAAAATTGATGCTTCCAACCGATTTATCAAAGAGGTGCTGGACGCGGAGAGCGAAGCGATATTAGTATTGGGCTCCAGAAAGGCGGAGAGCGCAACGCGTAAAGCCGTTATGGAAGGATATGAGAAAAAACGCTATCGGGAGAACCTCAGTCCCAATGGCTCATTTCCGAATTCCTACGTGTTTACACCGATTGAGAACTGGCAGAATGATAATGTATGGCAGTTTTTAATGCAATACGAGAATCCCTGGGGGCACTCAAATAAAGATCTGTTGGCTATGTACAGTGGAGCTTCCGCAGACGGAGAGTGTCCGCTTGTAATTGACACGTCTACACCTTCCTGTGGAAACAGCCGTTTTGGCTGCTGGGTATGCACGATGGTAGCGGAAGACAAATCCATGGCGGCCATGATTCAAAACGATGAGGAAAAATCGTGGATGCTGCCAATGCTGGATTTCCGAAATTATATAGCGGGTGATTGGGAAACCGATCGCAGACGCCGTGATTTTAGGCGCCGCGACGGCCACCTTACCTGGTATAATGACAGACTTGTGCATGGTCCGTATACGCAGGAGACGCGGGAAGATTTTTTACGCAGATTACTTCAGGTTGAAAAACTGGTTCATGAGATCGGCCCGGACTCAATTAAAGAAGTTCCGCTGATTACCATGGAGGAATTAAAACTTATCCGTCAGATATGGCTGGATGAATTTCATGAATTTGAAGACAATTTACCCAAAATCTATGAAGAGGAAACCGGCAAACCCTATCAGGATGGAAGTATAGGAAAAAATAAATATTTTGGTGCTGCGGAGGCCAAAATCCTGAAAGAGGTATGTGACGACATGTATGGCGAAGAGGAATTGCTGCCGCAGATGTTGAAAGCCCTGCTTGACGTGGAAGCAAAAGCAGCCGCCATATCCAATAAGAGAAACGTCATCAATAACCTGGAAAAAGAGATCAAGAAAGCGTTCTATAAAAATGAAGAAGAGGCGCAGGAGATAGCTTCCGCCCGGGCGGACAGGCTTACGGAAGCCATGGAAGAGAATGACAGAGAGTTTGTAGAGTGAGGTGAGCGGAGTGTATTTTACGAAGGTTGGATTACATAATTTCGGTATCTACAAGGGTACCCACGAGATGATCCTCACGGATAAATGCGGTGAACGTAATATCACGTTGATTGGAGGACTCAATGGCCGGGGAAAGACGACTTTTCATGATGCGATCCTGATTGCTCTGTATGGAAAACAGGCGCTTAAGTATATTCAGGAAAAAGAAAGGTCATATGATAAGCTTTTAGCAGATCATATAAACATACAGGCCACAGATGAGGAAACCTATGTCTCAGTGACGCTTGTGCTTGAGGATAATACAGTCATTCGCGTGAAGAGAAGCTGGAGACTCAAAGGGAAAAAAATCGAGCAGCAGACAGAGGTTGAAAAAAACGGAAGGTTAGATAAATATCTCGGTGAAAATTGGAGTTATTATATTGAGGAAATATTGCCTTTCGGTATAGCAAGATTTTTCTTTTTTAACAACGAAAAAATTACGCAGCTGGCAGATGACAGTTCTTTTGAACAGATAAAAAGTTCCATTAAATCAGCGATTGGTGTTTCTACAATTGAAAAAACAATTGCGCACGTAGATGAGGTAATCCGGAGAAAAAAAGAGGATCTGAAAATATTTGAAACAAGTGAATTAAACCAGGAGTATCAGGCGGTTGAAAAAGAAATTGCGGACATCGATCAACGTCTGGAGGAGGCACAGCGCGAAATAAATAAACTGGAGCTACAGTGTCAGAAGCTTGCGATTCAGATTGAGACGAAGGAAAATGAATTCTGGTCTTCCGGTGGAGATTTGAGCAGAAACCGCGATTCGATTAAAGCTGAGATGAATCGAATTTCCGCTCTGGCAGAACAGATTCAGCAGGAAATTCTTCAACTTACATCCAGTGCGGCCACACCGTTAGCCCTCTGCAAAGACCTGGTTCTTCAGTCTTATAACGAGGAACAGGAGCAGTTAAAGGATGATGTGAGACGGCATACAGATACGATTGTAAATGACAGTTATCAGAGGGTTTTAAAGAGGTTAGACGCAAGCAATTTACCGTTAGATATACTGGATATTGTTAAAAAAATTATCAGCGATGAATTTATAGTTCATGTAAAAGAGGCTGTAAATGAGAATCGGATCAGTATGTCTCCGGCCAGTCTGATGCTTTATGAGAAGCTTATTTCAGAGTTTTTCCCTTCCCTGTCTCAGAGAATATCTGATTTGATAACGTCTTCGGAGGCGCAGGAAGCGGAGTATATGAGCCTTGACGCGCATCTTGATGAAGCAGACGATAAGACGCTTGCGATGCAGTTATTTGAGACATTGAAAAGCATAGAACAGGAAAAAGCAGTGGCGGATGCGGAATATCAGAAGAAACTGGATTTGGTTGAAAGTATGAAGCGTCAGAGAGAGCTTCTTGTCGGAAAGCGCATTCGTCTCATTAAGGGAATGGCGGAGAAGGAAAATGCGAATGACGACAATATGCGTATTATCCAATATGCAGCGATGTCTATCGAGACACTTACCGAGTTTAAAAAACGTCTTCAATGTGAGAAGGTGGAGCGGCTTTCTGATACGGCTACAGAATGCTTTCAGGCCCTGGTCGAAAAGGATTCGCTGGCAAAGAGAGTCGACATCAATGCGGAGACGCTGGATGTTACCATTATTGGTGTGGATGGCAGAGAAGTATTGAAAAATCAGTTATCTGCAGGAGAGCAGCAGATGTTTGCAGTAGCTATCGTATGGGCTTTGGCCCTGTCATCCGGCTACAAAGCGCCTGTTATCATTGATACGCCCATGGCCAGGCTGGATTCTTCCCATAGAGCGAATTTTGTTACAAAATATCTCCCTGCAGCGAGTTCACAGGTCCTGGTTCTTTCTACGGACGAGGAAATCTACGGCAGATACCTGGATATGGTGCGGGAAAACGTTTTGGATTATTATACGCTTCTTTACAGTGAGAAAGAGCAGTGTACCTCCATTGTGAAGGGATATTTTGAGGAGATTTGATTATGATAGTAAAACACTTTAAGCTTTCCCAGCCGGAAAAGGACAGACTCATTCGGATCAAGGCGAAAACCGGTATCCAGAATTGGAATATCATCTGCCGCTGGGCACTTTGCTGGTCCCTGGCGGAGCCCACGCCGCCCGGTGGAATAGAGCCCTTGTCAGACAGCAATGTGGAAATGGATTGGTCCACTTTTGCGGGTGAGTATTCGGAAATTTACGAGGCAATTATCCGACAGAGATGCATCAATGATGGCTTTGGGGACGATGAAAAAACACTGGCAAAGTATTTTCGGCTTCATTTAAACAGAGGTATCAATCATTATAGTGCGAAGGATGTTCTGAAAAATTGTGCAGACCTTCTGAAATCGGCTGTAGCGGAAGAGGAGGAAGTATATGGCAGTATATCTTGATTATAATGCTTCCGCTCCGGTGGATCCCAGAGTTTTGGACCGGATGGTGGAAGTTTATCGCATGCATTATGGCAATGCGGACAGCCGAACCCACATTTTCGGAACGGGGGCCAAAGAAATTGTAGCAGAATCCAGAAAAACCATTGCGGATATATTGAAGGTGGATAGTACCGACATTATTTTTACAAGCGGTTCGACGGAAAGTAATAATATGGCCATTGTAGGGCTGCTGGAATATGCGCTGGAGACTGGTCGAAACCATTTCATTACCACGGCCATAGAGCATAAATCTGTTCTGGAAGCAATGAAATATCTGCAGAGCAGAGGCTGTCAGGTGGATTTTGTGTATCCGGATGAGTCGGGGCGGGTGAAAGCAAGTCAGATTCTTGAACGGGTCAGTGAGAAAACGCTTCTGGTATCCATGATGCATGTAAACAGTGAAACAGGGATTATTCAGCCTGTGGAAGAGGTGGGAGAGGCTCTGGCCGGAACAAAAACGTATTTCCATATTGACGCTACCCAGGGGTTTGGCAAATTAAACGATACGTTGAGAAATACAAAATATAATATGCTGAGTATAACGGCACATAAATTGGGCGGGCCACAGGGAATTGGCGCACTGATTCTGAGGCGTGATCAAACATACCGACGTCCTCCGGTAAAGCCGATTCTGTTCGGAGGGCAGCAGGAGCGCGGTTTCAGGCCGGGAACAACGCCGGTTGCGCTGGCTGCGGGATTTGGGCTGGCGGCGAAGCTCTGTGATGAGGAAGCCGCAGCGCATATGAGAAAATGCGGGGAAATTAAGGAAGCGTTTCTGGCTGCGATTGCTTCTTTACATTATGTGATAAACGGCGATCCGCAGTATTGCATTCCCACGACAATTAATATCAGTTTTCCCGGGGTTGATGCGGAAGGCTATTTTGTGGCATTGAAAGAGGAATATGCTTTCTCAAACGGCTCAGCCTGCAACTCCGGAAGCCATGCTCCGAGCTATGTATTAAAGGCTATGGGGCTTGATGAGAAAAGGGTCAGCGAAGCAATCCGTATTTCCTGGGACGCAAATGTCCAGGCAGATTTTACATCTCTTGTTCAGTATGTTAATTCTGTATTATAAAATAAATGATCGGGATGATGGGAATAATTAAGGGAAATTCGGCACTACGAAGAAGGGAGAGGAAACCATCCATGTCAAATAAAAGAACCATAAATATAGATATATTCAACGACTCCATAACCTTCATAAAAGAAACCGAAAATCTAAAGAAAGCCCTCGAAAAAGCCCTCGCCAATCAAAAACTATATTGGGAAAAGGACGAAATAACGATACCGGCCAATCCAAAAAGGAACTGTAAAACGCTTGTTTCCGGAAAAAGAAGCTTTGAAGCCGCTTCCCGTTATGCAAGGGAAGGAAAAAAGGCGTGTGTACTTAATTTTGCCTCGGCGACAAATCCTGGTGGTGGGGTGACGCGTGGAAGTTCGGCACAGGAAGAGGGATTGTGCCGATGCAGTACCCTGTATCCGTGCCTGGATACCGAGGATATGTGGCGGAGGTTTTATCTTCCGCATAGGCGGGCAAAAGCTCCGCTTTATAATGATGACTGTATTTATACCCCGGGTGTGGTGGTGTTTAAAAGCGATACCGTTCATCCGGAGATGATGCAGGAAAGGGATTGGTATCAGGTAGATGTAATTACCTGCGCAGCCCCAAATCTCAGGGCAATTCCCGGTAATTCGATGAATCCATATGCTGGCGACGTGGCAGCGGATATCGGAAAAGAGCAGTTGTATGAGCTTCATTTACACAGAATGGAGCGGATTATGAAGATAGCGGCAGCCAATGGGGCAGACACATTGATTCTGGGAGCATTTGGGTGTGGAGCATTTTGCAATCCGCCGGAGATTGTGGCGGAAGCGTGGAAAACTATTCAGAGTGAGTATGAGGGTTATTTTGAGACAATTGAGTATGCTGTATTTTGCGGTAAACAGGATACTTCGAACTATGATACTTTCAGTAAAGTATTCAGCTCAAAGAAAACCTTTGATTTAACCAGATTTTCCGAAGCGCATGCAAAAAATTATCAGAAGGCCCTTGCGGAAGTAAAGGCCGGATACAAACGAACGCACTGGATGTGGTATATTTTTCCACAGATAGCAGGCTTGGGAATGAGTCCTACTTCCCAGTTTTACGCTATCGCGAATCTGGAAGAGGCGAAAGCTTATTTAAAGGATCCGGTTCTCGGAGCGCATATGCTGGAATTATGTCAGGCATTGCTGGAACTGGAAAGCCGGGACGCGGCAGCGATATTCGGCTGGCCGGATGATATGAAGTTGAAATCCTGTATGACTCTGTTTGAACAGGCAGAACCGGAACAGCCGATATTTGGGCGGATTCTGGATGAATTTTTTATGGGGGAAAGAGATCAAAAGACGATAGAGCTTTTGAAGAAAATGGAACGGTGAAATGCTCCGACTTTAATGGTCACGGGGGAATTGTCGACACAGCGTGTAGACAATCAGCCGCTTTACTTTCGTGGTCACATTATAGAACTTTATTGCAAGTAAAAGACCCTGAAGCCCGCGCCTAGTACGAAAAAGAAGCCGCAGAACAAACGGGAGTGGAATTCACAATTTCATTTTTCGGTACCCTGATATATTGCGGATAATAGTGTATAATATGCGAAATTTCGCATTTAAAACTGTATTTCTAGGCAAGATATGAGTGTTATAATAAATTATATATGTCTTTTTGACTATCTTTTTATATCTTCCTAAATGTCCGCAAAGCCTTATTTTATCGGCTCTACGGGCATTT